>CAJOEB010000020.1 GCA_905233775.1 uncultured Alphaproteobacteria bacterium
AAAAAAATTAACAATAATTTCAATGATAAGTTAATTCGTAAACTATTCATTAACCATTATCTATTTATTATGAGAATAAAGGGCAGAAAATAATATTAGAATACTATTGGACGAGTATTAATTGGTAGTTAGAAGTGTATGAGGTGTTGTATTATGAGTAGTTTTATTCAATGGCATGAAGGGATGCTCTTATCGCCGCATCATTTTCAGCAATCTGATAATAATATACAACGACTGTTTAGTACATTTGCGCTTTCAAATTCTGCTTTTTGCTACGGAGTACACGAACTCAAAATTGATACTTCAGCTTTGGCGTCAGGAGTGGTGCGAATTTTGAAAGTTCGAGGTATTTTTCAAGATGGTTACTCGTTTGATTTCGATGCGGTCAAAGATCATCCTTTGGAAAAAAATCTTAGTGAATACTTTCTGTCTCATAGTGTTGCGACAAAGATTTATCTTGCAATTCCTGCACGTAATTTGGGCTCAAATGAGCTTTCAGGAGATATGGCAAGATATTATTCTGATGAGATTTGTGACATTTCTGATGAGAATACGGGAGAAAATAACATTAATATTCCCGTATTAAAACCACGTTTGCGTCTTCTCACTCAAGAGGAAATTGATTCTCGATATATATATTTTCCTATATTTGAAGCAGAAAAATCTATAGACAACGGTGTTGTCGGTACAAATTTCATTCCGCCGTACATAACTATCGATGAGCATTCAAAAATCTCTGAATTATGTCGCGAGATTGTGCAGATTATTCGCGGAAAAGTGTCCTATTTTGCAGATCGTAAAGATAATTACAATAGATTAGCTACAGATGAGTCGCTGGCAAGTTTACGACTTCTTATACAGGCGGCGTTACCTCTTGAAGCGGTAATAAGAATTAACGGAATTCAACCGTTTGAAATTTATAAAATATTACTCGATGCAATTTCAAAAATTATTTCGATTAATCCAACACAATTAATTCCAAGAATGCCAATATATGATCATAATGATCTTTACGGAACATTTAATGGCTTGCTTTTGTATGCTCAGAATGTTCTGAATGCCCTGAAACAGAAATATGACATAATTCATTTTGATCAGGATGGAGCAGTTTTCAAACTGCAAATGAAAAAAGAATGGCTTGAAAAAGGTGAAATTGTTATTGGTGTACAGCAAGCATTTTCGTCTACTGAGGATGATTTACTGAAATGGATTAACGGTGTACAAATCGCAAGCGAATCAATGATGTCTGCGATAAAGGATCGGAGAATACTTGGTGCCGAGCGAACAATAATGGAACGCGGATCTTATATAACACAGCCAAACGGTATGAAGTTGCTGTCCGTAAAAACCAAAACAACATACATCAAACCAATGGAGAAATTATGTTTGGTTAATACGTCACAAACAGTAATCCCGGAGGAGGTAATACTGTATGTCGATTGCTGATAATAATATCACTGTTGAATTTTCCGGAACTTCGGACATAAGAAAAATGTTCGGAGAGTTTTGTTGTCGGGTTTTTGCATATCGTGATGAAATATTATCTCCGATAAAATTAACAGAATCTTCAGTAAAGTTGGTAGCATCTCCGATAAATAATGTAGTATCTCCGATATCGCCGGCTATGACGGAAGAGATCGAACAGCAGCAAGATACTTCAAGGGTAATTCACCATTCTATCAGCATGATAATAAAAGCGTTTTTGGATAGCGAGAAAGCGACAACATTCAGTAAAAACACAAAAGAAGTTATTTATGCGATGACGGCAATTGCCGATGAGATATTTCTCAATATGGATTGGAAAGGGAAGAAATATTGGGAAGAAAATATGCTGGAAACGAAGTTTTTTAACACACAAGTCGCCGGAGACGAGATTTTTAACAGAATAAATCAGCTGGTTTCTGAAGCAGATCCATTGGGAACAGAAAAAGCGGAAATATATCTTAATATGCTGTCGTTGGGATTTAAAGGAAGATTCAGAGGAACTGACGAAGAAATTACTGAAATAAATATATATAGGCGTAAGTTGTTTGAATTTATTACAAAACACGATAAAGAAGCCATATCTGTTGCTGAGTATCGGATTTTTCAGAAAGAATATACTTTTACTATGCCGACTGTTCGCAGAAAACTTCTTCCTGACGGTGCAATTGTTACGTACTTGTCTGTTTTCTTTTTATTTATGTTTCTTTCTGTGAGTACGATGGTGTGGCTGTTTGAAACGAGAGATTTAAATAGATTATTACATGATGTTTCTGAAATTGCATTGCGAGAACACAAATGAATGAGATGGTTGGGTCAATAAAAGCGCAATTAGCGATCGTTCCTCCGGAGTTGGTAAAGCCAATATGCATAGGAGCCATCGCTATTGTTGTTTTCTTGGTCTTAGTCTTATTTATTCTTTGTGTTTTATATGTAAATTCACGACCGGTTGTTCCTATAATAAAGAAAAATGAGAAAAAAGATCAGAATACGAAGAAAGAAGATGAGAAACAAAAGCATGTAAAAATCCGTTATGAAGATTTACCGATTATTTCCGGTAGATTGGGCGAGATTTTGGCTATGAACGGTATTATTAATGCCGGTCCGATAACGAAAATATTTTTGCAAGTTTTGGATGTAATCAAAAACACAACATATGATATTCGCTGGAGATATAAACTTCCTTGTTTGATGATGGTTGGGCCGGAGAACAGCGGAAAAAGCACGATACTGAATTCACTAAAATTTGAACACCTTACATCTGAAGAATCAACTCCAATGTGGAAGTTATTCAAAAAAGGAGCAGTCTTTGAAATGCCACGGCCCGATGTTGCCGAGAAAGAATCTACTTTTTGGTCATTTTTAAGCGAGTTATTTGTGTTTATTCGTCCGAGACGTCCATTGGACGGAATAATAATAACCTTACCGGCAGACATGCTGTTTTCAAAATCCGTTGATATAGAAACTTATGCAAGGGATTTATTCGCAAAAGTCTTTGCGTTTCAGCATGATATAAATTTTCGTCTGCCGATATACATTATTATTACAAAAAGCGACCTTATTCCCGGATTTTCAAATTTCGCACATCTTTTAGATCATCATTCGAAGCAGCAAATTTTCGGTTGGTCCAATCCTAACGCTCTTAATACAGCATTTTCTGCAACCTGTATACATGATTTATTTGAAACATTGGATTCCGGTATCAGAAAAGCGCTTTTAATTTTTGCAAAAAAGAAAGATGTTACGGAAGATTTAAAAAATTCCACATTATTCGCGACTTATATTAATCAATTAAAAGGTTCGCTATCTGTGTATCTTAACACGATGTTTCAAGCGCAAAATCCATCTGATGGATTGCTTTTGCGTGGCGTATATTTTGTTGGTCGCCATAAAGAAGTTGAAGCATCTGACGCCGTGTTGGAACCTTCTGCGCTTAGTCCGAAACCATATTCTCATATCGATCTGAAGATCGAATCTACTTATAATGATGAACTGTATTTTTTACAGGATTTATTCAGTGATAAGATTTTTAAGGAACATAATATTGCTTATCCAATTCGTAATGACGCAATAGATATGACAAAAGCCATATTCCGCAATAAACTGATTTTTGCAGGGACTTCGCTTGTTATATCAGTTGGCTGGTTTTATGGGAATTTTCATATTAGAGAGAAAATAAACAATTACTTCCGTACATTCAGCACAATAAAAAATATGATGGTGAAATTGCAGCACATGGAAAAGCAATTAACGAGTGCTGACGATCAAGCGCTTTTAAATAAGCAAGCGAAAACGTTGTTGCAAAATATGCCGGTCATAAGTCGATTTGATTTTATGTCTGTATTTGTGCCACAAACGTGGATTTCACAATTATATAAAGAAATAACAGATACCGTAAGTTTGGTTTTTGATTCAGTCGTTATGAGAACGATATTTATAGATCTGAATATGAATACCAAAAGCGTTCTTGCCGGACTTAGCAAAGATGAAAATTATAAACAAAGTGAGCATCAGGATTTATTTGATGTATCTTCATTTGCAACTTTCAAGCAGCTCAAAGATTTCGTTGATCAAATTGCGATATTGAAGAAGCAAACTCGCGAATATAATTCTGTACGTCATCTTGAAGATCGCAAAGACATGATCGATCTCACGAATGCATTATTCAAAGATAAGATAGATATTGTAGAGGAGATGCGGTCACATAGTCCGAATAAGAAACTTTTACCACCTCAATTTGATTTAAAATTATTCCAAAAACCGTTGGAACAAAGACTGAAAGAAGTATTTAATGCATTTATAAATGAAGTCTTTAACGGAACAATCGAAAAGATAATGGCAAACATATGTGAGGATATAAACAAACTTGCATTGGCATCGAAACAAGCTAGTATCGCTTATACTACAGCAGATTTAGCTAGGGTATACCAAAAAACAGTATTATTTTCTGATATTATGAAAAATAAAAATTTTGAATGGAGGGTTGCGGAGCGCTTTATGCCATCTAAAAGCTATTCAGATATGATCGATACTTTGAATACATCCGAAATAATAAATCCGACTCTTATAAAAGATTTGTTGCGTTCCGTTGAAATTGAATTTCACAAGTTTAAAGACAAAATACGTGCACATGAAACTACAATGACAGGAAGTATCGTTACTGAAAATCTGGAGAACGTATCATCTTCGTTTGATATGTTTCAAAAGGAGCTGAAAACTTTACTCGGGCTGCAATTTATATGTACTCCGCCGGAATCTTCACTAACTACGGTAATTATGGATGATAAAATGCTCATATGGGATGTAAAAAGGTTAAAAGATATCGCGGATTTAGTGGAGCAATATTATCTTTTCGCTGAAACAATGCCACCGGATATACGCGCGCAATACTTTGAGAATTACAAAATGCTCTGTCGCAAATGTTTTTATCCGTCAGCGCAAGCAATGCTTGGAAATGCGCAAATTTTCGAGGATATTCCACTCGGAAACGCACGTAATTTGCTTGAGGATGCGTATAAAAGGCAGGCGGATAACATTCGAAAATCGAGCATATTCTTAGGTAAAATTGCGAAATTCTTTGCTGAAATCTGCAGCGATGATACTTTGAAAGATTGCGGTTTTACATCGATGTTGGTTTCCCATTATATGGCTTTGCTTGAAAAAGTTGATGCTTTGTTCAATCTTGAAACACCTTATTCAACAGGCAGTGCAATATTTGATGGATGGAACGGTGATCGTAATCCGCAATTTTTAAATATTTCGGAAGATCAGGCACTAAAGAAATATCTTCTTTCTCAGTTTAATCGTTTGAAATTTTTAGCGAAGGACTTGGCATCTCCTGTTGTTGAACTCCTTTCTATGCCCGTGTTTACTGCCGCTATGCGGGATCAATCCTTATTAGATAAATGGCGCGAGATTATTTCCAATATCGATGATTACGAAGCTCAAAAACCTGGTAATTCTCTTGCAGCTCTTGAAAGTTTTCTATCGGATACTTTGAAGAAAGTCAGCATAAATTCCTTTGATCCTCAGGGCGAGATAAAAGCTATTTCTGAGAATGGAGGCGACTTCTTTACATCAAAACGAGCGGAAGTTGCAAAAGCTCTCATAAGTCGTGCGGATTTAATTCAGTACGACAAAGCAGCAGCGTCATATAGAGCTATTCAGACATTCTTCAATCAATCTTTGGCGCATAAATTCCCGTTTGGTAATTCCGATGATGAAGCAACAATAACCGATATAGAAAAGTTTATTAACATATACGATCAGAATTCTACAAATCTCGAGCAAGTATTAAAAGGTAACGCTGAACGTAAGCAAATAAATCCTCGAGTATTCAATTTTCTGAAATCTGCGGAAAAATTGGTACCATTTTTGAGAAACTGGGTTCAGCATACCAGGAGTTCTGATGCTCAATCTGCTGTAATTTCATTTACGATACAGCTAAGACCGTCACCTGATGCAGAAGCATTTACATCTTCTGTTTTAGAACGTTCATTTAAGGTGAAGAGCGTAGAAGCAGCAGATAACAGCAATGTAGTTTTCTTTAATGGTGATCCAGTTGATATTAGGTTTTCATGGATAGAAGGTGCTGATGAAAGACCGAATAGAACCAATCTACCAAGAAATCTCAGTGTGGATAAATTGGACGCAACTTTCTCTTATACAGGAAAATGGGCTATGTTCCGATTGCTTGAAGCGCATAAAATGAATAAGGAAGTTGAGTATCCTAACGGAGTTATGCTGCAATTTGAAATACCGGTATTAAATAGAGGCAATGAAGTACTGACATCAAGAATGATTTTGAAAGTTATTCCTCAATTAAAGGTAGGGGATAAAATGTCGCCTACAATGTGGCCTGTATTTCCTAGGGTATGTCCTGGATTGCATATTGGAGATGTAACGGAGGGAGAAGAAAACGAAGAAACAACTGAAACTACACTAATGAGCAGAAACGTCAATAATAATTCAATGACTGGTAACAATGCGGGTGTAACAGAACAAGAACTGGAGAGGGCGGTAGAAACGACAAATACAGTTGGAGGAGAAACAACTGCTGAGGCGAACTCCGGGACAACAGAAGAAACTGAGACAAACGAATCAGAGGAGTCAGGAACGGCTGAAGCGGGAGAAGCAGAAACAACAGAGTCAGATAATTCTGGAGAGAGTGACACGGAATCAGGTGAAGAAGATGATGAATAAAAGGGTATTGAAATGTCGATAACAACAACATCAACAACGAATGTAGAAGAACTTCTTCAACCAATTCCAAGTATATCTGATGAGAAAAGCGCAAGTAATTGCGGAAAATATCTGAAGTATGACTATATCTATGATCAAATAAAAGAATTCCGTCGCGAAGATGATCCAAGATTAACTCAAGGTGTATGGCTTATTGAACCGAAAAAAGCATCTTGGAATGATGTTAGAAAAGTTTGCGAAACTGCCCTAAAAACTCAAACAAAAGATCTGCAAATTGCTGTTTGGTGGATGGAAGCCATGATTTCCATGTATGGTTTTTCCGGCTTAAATCAAGGCATTGAACTACTATATGGATTATGTGATCGATATTGGAACAATATTTGGCCGGCGATAGATATCCAAAATAATGATCTAACAGCTCGTATGGCTCCGTTTTATTTTTTTACCGAGAAAGTTTCCGATAGGATGTTACTGGTTCCTTTGACTTGGCCAGAAGATATCACGTCAAATCCATTTGCTCTTTCTGATTGGATTGCGGCACGTCATAATTTGCACGTAAAAAACAGTTCCGGATTTACAATTAAGGACTTTCAGAAAAGTGTAACTACAACACCTTTAGATTTTTTACAAAATATAGATGAGGATATAAATAATTCAGAAAAAAATTTAAGGAAACTCGAAAATCTGTTAAATGAATTATGCAAAAATGACTCGCCAAGTTTTCGCGTTATATATGATCATTTCAATGAAATAAAACAAATTAACACAAAAAACTTAACAGATCGCAAGAAAATATCGGATGCGGAAGAAGCAAAGAGACAGGCGAAACTCGCAGAAAAAGCGCAAAAAGCCGCGTTGGAAGAAAATCTTGTAGCTGAAGAACTTAATAATGAAGCAAACGACAATGATAATAAGGAAGAAGAAAGACCAACTCCGACAATCGAAAACGCGTACAGTGCGTTGAATGAGATAGCCGTATTTTTGGAAGAAAAGCAGCCGCAAAGTCCATCATCAACGTTAATAAAAATCGCCAGTGCAATTGGAAAAAAGACATTTCAGGAGCTTTTGGAAATTAATATGAAGAACGGTGCAACATTGATGGGAACAATTTCAGAATTATATCGAATTTTGAAGAAAGATCCTGTTCCTACTTCTGAAGAAAAAAAATTCCAACCGCCTCCTTTGGATTTTTAAGATAACTTAAGATAACTTTGGATTTTTAGAAGAAAATAACGTAGAAATAACGTAAATATAGGAAGATTTACGAAAAATCTTTGTTGCATAGAAGAGGTTTTTCTTGTATCTTCAACTCAATTCGTTCTTGATACAAAGTTTTGATGAATTGATAGAATGAGTATGGGTGATTAGCTCAGTGGTAGAGCATCTCGTTTACACCGAGGGGGTCGGCGGTTCAAACCCGTCATCACCCACCATTTTAAGGATGTGGCAATGTCGTCATAAGAGAGTTGTCGCAGATTTTATTTATGTGCCCGTAGCGCAATTGGATAGAGCGTCAGACTACGGATCTGAAGGTTGGAGGTTCGACTCCTCTCGGGCGCACCATTGTCAAACGTATCATTAGATTGTTTTTAGATTATTTTTTCAGAAAAAAAATGTACGGTAGTTTGGTTTCTGTTTTTTTTGTGATTTTTGATTTTTTGAGTGTGATCTATGATCTTTTTAAGTCGGAAGATCTTTTCGCGTAATTAAAAGAATAACCTGCTTCTTTTTTAATAATTCTTCCGTAGTTACTTGAGTATATTTGTCTTTTTCGGTTGCGATATAAAATTTCATACCTTTATTTTCTAACTTTGTAAACTCTATGAGAGCATTTGGATCTACAGGGTCATTATCGAATGTTGAAACCACAACGATATCAGGTGATTTATCTATAATACTTTCACATGATCTCAAAATCGGTATTTCCATGTCCGGAATGTCAACGGCAATCAAATCTACTGCTCTGTCTTCATTTATCATCTCTTCATCGAGCGTACTGCATTCTGCAGTAAATATTCTCGGTTCGGAATATGTGCCATCGGCAAACGCTACAACAGATGTACAATCGGGAATGTCGCAAGATCCTTTATGATCTGAAATTGCAATATTTTTTATGGATACCTTATCTTCGATATCATTTAGAACTAAACTTTTTTTCAGAGCCGAACAAACTTTGCTGTTAGCTTCAAATGCATATACTTTACCTTCATTCCTGAGGCCTTTTGCTAACGGTATGGTGTTGTATCCGAAGTTAGGTCCGACTTCTACGACTACAAGGTTATCATTGTAAAATGCGCTTATAACACTGTTGAATTTTGAACGAACTGTACCGGATAATCTTAGTTGTTCTCCGACGTTCGGATCATCTCTTTTTACCATTATAGGCGATCCATCTTTTAGTGTAGTGATCACAAAAGCACTAACGTCAACTTCTCCTCGCAGTTTTGGCGTCATTCTGAATATAAACTTTGTTTTTTCAAGGAAAAGAACAATAACGAACAATGTAAATGCCACAGTAACAGCGAATGAAATCGCTTTGTTTTTGAATAAACCAAATAGCTCCATTTACATCTCCGAAAACATCACTTATTTTCTGATTTTAAATAAAAAATATTACCTATTAGTTAACAAAAATCACGATATTTAATTATTTTGTATTATTTAGATAGATTATCATCGGTTAAACGACTTTTTTATGCACAAAGTTATATAAAGTTTTATAAGTTTTATATGAATTTATATAAAAATGTAAAAATTAACCGGAAATTAACTTAATTCATGTATTATTGAACAAATAATATTGCTTTCTTAGGATAAATTTATGCTGAAGAGACTTTGCTATGCAATAATTTTTCTCTTGTTTTTCGTAGATATGGAAGCTATGAGTCTGTTTACACAGGCTTTTGATTATATAGTAAAGCAAGCATCTTATTCTGATAACGCACAACAACCGCAACAACAGCAGATTATTAACCCAAACAATAATAATATTGTGTCTCATCCTTTTTTCAATCAACAACAAATACCTATAAGCATGAATAACGGAGCTGTATTTGTTCCGATGAACAAAAATATTAATCAGTTTCAAAATAACAATAATAATGTATTTGTTAAGACAGCATGCATATCTCCCGACGGTAGTCGTCTTGCTCGCATCATAAAAAGCGGAAATCAAGAACGATTAGTGGTTAGGATGGCACCAAATACCGACAGACTATGTCTGCAATCTGCATTTCCTATAGAAAAAATAGCATTTGTCGGCTCGCGTTATGTTGTTTGCGTTATTGAAGATAGTAATTATTCTGTGCCAATAAATATGATTTCCAAAGGTTTTAAACATCAAGGTTTTAAGTATCTGAAATTAATAGATTTAGATGATGGAGGTCCGGGAATTCGAGCAGCCGATATACGACCTACTGTTAACGCAACTGAGATCAATATTTTTCCCTCAAAAATCAGCGAAGCTTTGTGTACTATCAGTTATAACGGAAGTAGATACTTTACTCATTTAATAGATGTAAAAACGGGACAATTTCAATTAATCGTTGAGGGAAATATACCGCCCGTACTCGATAAAAATCTTCAACCTCGTATTTATTATAAAGTATCCACTTCTGTTCTCGGAATAACAACAGGAATTGATGTATTTGCTATTCCGGAGGGTGGAACCTCAGCTAACGCTGTACTAATTGACCACATTAATGATGATGCAAAAGAGATATATGTATCTATAGCAGGTAATATTTGTTATAAGTTAATACTTCAAAATGATAATTCATTGCTTATTAGAACATTTAATATAGCAAATGGATCAATTGCTGATATAGGACTTATTAATGGTGTAAGTAGTTTCGGTAATTGCCATGTAAATCTTGATACAGAAGGAAATCTTCTTTTTGTTACGATAGGTAGTGGTAATCAGAGGCAGAATTTTCCATGTTCAGGGAGCATAGCGCAATATTTGACAATGATAAACAATAAATTTGGCGGAGTCAGCTGGTATGGAGAGAGTTGTACGGCTGATAATTATATTTGGGTTTTATGCGCATGCAGCCAACCAAATAATCGCTATTTTCTGTATGATCTAAGAAATAACGCAATGCAGGAGATCCATATAAACGGGATAACAACACCAATAATAAATAATCCTATAATAAATCCTAACAATAACATGTTAATAAACAACACTTCTGCTCAGCTGCCTCTACAAATTCAATCTATTCAAATGCCTTTGTAAGTACAGACTATTCAAACACCTATA
>CAJOEB010000021.1 GCA_905233775.1 uncultured Alphaproteobacteria bacterium
TTTACGATCGCTTCGTCCATTTTATCTCCGCCGATTTTTACGGAATTTCCGTAAACTATACCACCAAGAGAAAGGACTGCGACCTCTGTTGTCCCTCCGCCTATATCGACAACCATAGATCCCATTGGCTCTGTTACAGGTAATCCTGCGCCAATAGCAGCGGCCATTGGTTCTTCAATGAGAAATACTTGACGTGCGCCGGCTCCCTCAGCCGATTCTTGTATTGCTCTGCGTTCTACAGCAGTTGCTCCGCGTGGAATGCATATTACAATTTGAGGACTTACAAAACTACGTCTGTTGTGAACTTTGCGAATAAAATATTTTATCATTTCTTCGGCAACGTCAAAATCAGCAATAACTCCGTCTTTCATTGGCCGAATGGCGGTTATATTTCCAGGTGTTCTGCCGACCATCAGTTTTGCTTCTTCACCAACTGCTACTACACGCTTTCTACCACCGAATTCCGCTAATGCGACGACAGAAGGCTCGTTTAACATGATACCTTTTCCACGCACATATATAAGCGTATTTGCGGTTCCAAGATCTATACCTATGTCTGATGAAAACATGGATCTTAACATTCGTAGCATTTTTTTATTATTCCCAAGCGACCTCATACAAAAATATACTTTTTCATGAAAATTCTCAACATAATATGGTTATAATATGATTCCTGATAAAAATATTTATTGTAGTTTTATTTTGTAGTGCTTGTAGTGATTTAGTGTGTGGTGATTAAAAATGCCTGATTTTATTGAAGTTCGTGGAGCCAGAGTTCATAATCTAAAAAATATCAATGTTAATATTCCGCTAGGTAAGGTTGTTGGAGTTTGTGGTGTATCCGGTTCCGGAAAAACATCACTGGCGTTAGGCGTTTTGTATTCCGAAGGATTTAGAAGGTTCTTAAATGCGCTATCAACTTATACGAGACGGCGAATAGCACAGCCGAAAAAAGCGCAAGTCGATGTTGTCAGATATCTTCCTGCTGCAATAATTTTGCGTCAAAGACCCGGCACACCAAATGTCCGTAGTACTGTCGGGACAATGACCGAAACGCTTAACGTTTTGCGACTTATTTATTCTCGTTTAGGTTCTCATCCGTGTCCGAATGGTCATCTTGTACATACTTCAATAGATCGGTTAAAGACAGGGGAGGATTGCTGTTCTGTTTGCGGAGAAAAATTTTGGATACCTGGTGCTGAGTCTTTTTCTTTTAATTCTGATGGTGCATGTCATGAATGCGGAGGTCTCGGTTATACTCGAGTAATAAATCCGAAAAAAATTGTACCAAACGAAAATTTGTCTGTTGATGATGGAGCAATTTCTCCATGGCGTTCGATGGGACGCGGATTAACTCCGTTAGTCCTTCGAAAAATAGGGGTTCGTACAGATGTTCCTTATAAAGATCTTACGGAAGAAGAAAAATATATAATATTGCACGGAGAATACGGAACATACAATGTAATTTACGATAATGGATCGGGGAAGCCTGTACCTCTGAATGTAAAATATGAAAATGCATATCAGGCGATTATGAACAGCTCAAAAAGTGATAGCGAAATAACAGCGGCAAAAGCGGAAAAATACTTTGATATGTTAGAATGTCCTGTATGTCACAGTAGCAGAATAAACGAAAAAATCGCGAAAAGTATTTTAAATGAAAAAAATATCAGTGAAGCAAGTGCTCTTACGATAAAAGAGTTGGTAGATTTTTCAAGAGAAGTACAGCAGCAAATGCTACCAGAAATTCAAGAATTATCCGGCGAATTAATAAAGGAATTGTCTAAAAAGCTTGATATATTAATAAGTTTGGGGATTTCATATCTTACTTTAGATCGTCCGGGATATACTCTTTCAAATGGAGAATTACAGCGTATTCAATTAATGAAAATCATACAAAATGATACTACGGGAGTTCTGTATGTACTGGATGAACCATCAATAGGTTTGCATCCGGCTAATGTTGAGGGGTTATCAAAGTGTATCAGGCAGCTTGCTGATAACGGAAACACTGTTTTATTTGTAGATCACAATACCGCAATGCTGAAAAAAGCAGATTATTTAATCGAAATGGGACCGAAATCAGGAACAGAAGGCGGTGAAGTTATTGCTACAGGAACTCCTGCTGAAATAATCGCTAATTCAAAGTCTGTTATCGGGAAATTTTTGGCAGATTCGTATAAAGTTGCCGAAAAATCCTCTGAAATATTTCAACATGGAGCTATTTCATTAAATATTAAAGAAAAATTTAACATAAAAAATCTTGCTGTACAGTTTCCGTTGAAAAAAATAACAGCTGTAGTTGGAGTATCAGGTTCGGGAAAATCAACCTTAGTATTAGATTGCTTAAAAGAAGCAATTTCGGCACATATTTCGCATAAATCTTTGCCTGAATACGTTGAAAATGTTAATATTCTGGGTGCGACACCGCAAGATAAAATTTCCGGAGTACAGTTTATCGACGCAACTCCGATAGGTAAGAATAACAGATCAACTGTTGCTACTTACACGGGGATTTTCGATAATATTCGTCAGTTGTTCGCATCGATTAATGATCTCGGATATAACGAAAGCTATTTTTCGTACAATAATAAGGAAGGACGTTGTCTGACATGCGAGGGATTGGGCGAGATAAACGCAGATATCCAATATTTGCCGGATTTTTGTATACCATGTCCTGATTGCGGAACAGCAAGATATAATCCTGATATTTTAAAGGTAAAACTTCGAGAGAAATCAATCGCAGATATTCTTGCAATGACTGTACGTGAGAGTATCGCATTTTTCTCGGATAATCCGACGATATGCCACAAATTAAGTCATCTTGAACAAATCGGTCTCGGATATTTGACGCTAGGGGAGGGGACACCAGGACTTTCCGGAGGTGAAGCGCAACGCATGCGTTTATCTATGGAAATAAGCAAAGTACGTAATTCAAATCTTTTTATTCTTGATGAACCAACTATAGGTTTACATCCGAAAGATGTTGAGGTCTTGCTCGAAAATTTACGTAAGTTGCAGGAAAAAGGAGCGACAATAGTAGTTATTGAACATGATGTAGATGTAATAAAACATGCGGATTTTGTTATAGAAATGGGAGAAAAAGGCGGACCGGAAGGAGGAAAAATAATTGCGACAGGAACACCATTTGAAATACAATCGGATCCGCAAAGTATTATAAGAAAGAATTTTTATAGTTAGTTTTTATAGTTAATTGTTATTAATATCTTATTTGAGATATAATTTATACACAAAATATCATTTTTCGAGTTAAGGATATGAAAAAGTTTGTAATCTCGGCATTATTACTACCATTATGTTCCTGTATAAATACAGATATTCAAGAGAAACAAGAAACAAACATAGCAACTGTCGATAATAATCAGGAAATAAAACAAGAAATAAAAATAACGAAATCCAGCACAGTTACCATTGTACCACAACATGTTGTAAAGAGTATTGAAACCGAAAATATTCCTGAATATGTAGAGAATGTTGCAAAAACGAATATTCTTCCTATAAATGCTTTTGATAAAGTCGCTATGCAAATGACGGGACAATATGTTGCAGATGAATTAAAAAATAGTAGAACTTATTACGCATATATGAAGTTTTTTGATCGAGAGTGGGCGAGGTTACAACGTAACAGTATTTCGCATATATCTGCTTGGACATCGAAAAATATAAATCCGCTTGTGAACAATTATACCGATACTGTATTTTATCCATTCGGAGGACCTGACATTATCTATGCTCTGTCTTTTTTCCCCGATGCAACGAATTATGTATTGGTAGGTCTCGAACCTATAGGAAGGTTTTCCGATATAGAAAAAGTTATAAATCGTCCGGAAACTTTTGATCAAATTAGGACATCTTTAAGAACATATCTGCGTGGCGGATACTTTATTACGTCGGAGATGTTAACTAATTTATCGCATAAATTTTTGCGCGGTACTATGTATCTGATTTTGCTAGAACTTTCTGCACTTAATTTTGAGATAAATAATGTTGAAGATCTTAGTATTGATCCCTCAGGCAACGAAGTTGCACGTGGAGTCGGAATGATTGATTGCGTAAAGATAACTTGTACCAAACGCGGAGAACAAAAACAGCGAAGTATATATTATGTAAGAGCAGATTTGAGTGATAATAATAAAATTCTCGAAAATTTGTTTAACTTTGTGAAAAAGACTCCATTTCACACATATTTCAAAAGTGCTTCTTATGCGATTTGGGATAATACTCTATCGAATATGAGAAATTTTGTTTTAGAAAATTCGCAATTCATTTTGCAAGATGATACGGGTATTCCATTTGCATACTTTGATAAAAAATGGGAAAAATATGCCTTCGGAACATATACAGAGCCAAATCTTCCGAAATTTTTCAGACAATATAAGCAGCCTATGCTGGTTGAATTCTTTGAAAACAACAAAAAAGCTTCAATTCCATTTAAAATAGGATATGGTTTTTATCAGGCACGTCCAAACTTGCTTTTGGCAATTTCAAAAACAAAACAAAGTGACACAAAGCAATCTACTGAAACTGTAGTTGATAAAGAAAGGATATTGGAACAAGTAGAACAGCTAAAAGATCAATATAAAAACGCTGACAAATGCAAGAATTGCGGAAAGGATAAAAAACAAGAGGAAGAGGAAACAACAAAAACAGAATAGAATTTACAACAGAAAAATTATCTCAATAACCATCATACGTCGCTTTTATAAGAACATTACATCCCAATTCCAGAGTATGCAAAGCTGTCGCTTACGAATATTATGTTACGAAACATTATGTTACAAAAAAAGTATTCATTAGAGTTATAGCGAAAGTCATTTTATGCGGTTTTTATGTACTGATAATCAGCGTCTAATCAGACGTCTTCCAAATGTCATTTTCGACAGTGAAAGATCTGCTAACAAACGATTAAGTCTAATCAGCGTATTCGCAAGATCCCTATTTGCTTATTTTTATTTGTTCTTATTTATTTGGAGTATCTAATTTAAATATTTTAACTGTTGTTATTTTATTTTCATTTTTGAATACTATTTTAAAGATACTTGCGGGGTTTTTAGGATCAGCTCCGATCCATCTTAATGTTGAGACAAAAATTCCGTTCTGGATTTTTGGATATAACTGTACAAAAGTATTTATATCCTTTTCCCATCTTTCTATATTTCCTTCTTTATCTTCAATCGCTTTGAATATCTCGATTTCAAATTTGGAAAAGTCTTTACTTCTCTCATTTGTAGTGAAATATACGTCTACATTGTTAGTATCTTGATCAACTTTTATATCTTTTATTCCGATAACAGATTCGGATTTTATATCAACAATATCATTATCTTTTTGTTCTATTCCAACATTAGTAATATGCGCGTTTAAGTTAAACACTAAGCAAATAATTGATAAATATCCTATATAATGTCTCATTTCGAAACCTCCACTAATGATTGTACAAAATATATATGGTTTGTTAAAGCCCATGACAAGCTTTTTTTAAGAAAAAATTAAATATTTTTACAACTAAATTATTAATAGCTAATGTTAAAACTAGATAGATGATAAATTGATAGGTAAATAAATGATATATGTATCGATGATAATACATTGATATTGTATAAAATTATTATTAGGGATCTTGCGAAAGTCGAAAATGGCATTTGAAATACGCTGATTAGACTTAATCGTTTGTTAGCAGATCTTTCACTGTCGAAAATGACATTTGGAAGGCTGATTATCAGTACATAAAAATCGCATAAAATGACTTTCGCTATAACTCTATTGTATAAATCATAAATTTTGGTGTATTCTCCGACAGGTTTCAGGTTTACAGAGTAATTGAATATGAAAATTTTTCTTGATACAGCAAATATTGATGATATTGATTATTATAAAGATTTTATTGATGGTGTAACAACAAATCCAAGTATTCTATCGAAATATGATGTAAAAAATCATAAAAACACAATTTTGAAAATTTGCCGGCTGGTTCGAAGTCATGTTAGTGTTGAAGTAGTTTCCGATACGGCTGAAGATATGTTAAAAGAGGGTAGGGAGCTTGCGAAGTTGCATAATCAAATATGCGTAAAACTTCCATGTACTTATGATGGTCTGCGCGTTTGTAAAATCCTTTCTGAAGAAGGAATTGCTACAAATGTAACTCTTTGTTTCTCCGCTACTCAAGCAGTTCTTGCCGCAAAATGCGGAGCAACGTATATATCTCCGTTTATAGGACGTCTGGATGATGTGGGGCAGGATGGTTTATCTTTGATTGATGATATTTGTGAGATTTATCGGCAGCAAGGATTTGAAACGAATGTTTTGGCAGCGTCTGTACGCAATTCATATCACGTTACTCAGGCAATAATGAGCGGAGTAGATGCAATTACCATGTCTCCGAAAATTTTGAAGAGTTGTCTTGAACATAATCTTACGAATGTAGGATTGCAGCTTTTTGCAGAAGATTGGAAAAACAGAAAGAAATAAGAAAATAAGATTGTGTTTTCACTAATTTTTTGCGGGGAAAAGTCCTGGTTTTGGTGTGATAACTAGTTGATAAACAAAGAAATTATATATATTCCATGAATTACTACTATCTTTTGGTCCATGTCTTCCTGATTTCGATTTAGGTTCTAACAAAAAAAATCCAAGTTTCGATTTGTGAAAACCTACTACTCTTCTATAACAACATTCTATTAACACGCGTTCTTCACCATCCTTATTGCATACTAAGTCTGTATGTAAATCTTTTACATCATCTAAAGAGATAGTTTTTAGATTTTCGCAATTTTGTGTCATATTTAATGGTGAATTTCCCTTTGAGCTAGTGCCCCAACATTGTTGATATTGATACTCATTTTTGCTTAATCGTTTTACATAGTAATAGTCAATTGCAATATATATTCCAAACGGCCAAGGATTGAACATTGTCTTTGTATGAAAAAAGTTTAAACAACTTGCATAACTTATCATTGAAAAATCTTTTGAAGTTAGTTGTTTATTACTTCTGGCATTTCCTATTTGCTGAACCATACTTGCAGCAAGGTAAGTCGATGTCTTAACTTTATCGTGAAGTTCATAAAATCGATAATGGTCACATGCAAAGAAGAGAAGACTAATCAAAATAGGAATTGAAAATGCGAATTCAATTAATATTCCGCCATGGTATTGGCTTTTTTGAGGTTTTTCTTTACTTAATAAACGA
Source organism: uncultured Alphaproteobacteria bacterium (assembly GCA_905233775.1). Lineage (GTDB taxonomy): Bacteria > Pseudomonadota > Alphaproteobacteria > UBA3830 > UBA3830 > BNWE01. The sequence continues at coordinate 7,208 of CAJOEB010000021.1, forward strand.
TTACCCCCCCCCGTCAAGTTTCTTTATCAATGATTTTTTTAGCAATCCTATAATCTTTAACATTAATTTATCTCTCCATGCTACACATTATTTATATTCGTATTGTATTTGTATATGTATACTATGCTTCATATATCCTATGTAATATTTATTTTATTGTATTTATTCTATTGGAAACGGGTTAACGATTTTTTAAAAAGCATAATTTTTAAAAATATAAAATAAAAAATAAAGGATCTCCGTCGCAAGCGTCGGGAAATTACACTTTAGCGATTTAAAATTATATTATCAAAATTATATATTGAGACTATAAAAATAGAAACCATATATGCATTCATATAATCATTCATTCATATAATCCGATCTATATTCTGTATCATTAGTTTGTTTTTTGAGTTGTATTTTTTTTAACTTCTGTGTATAAAAGTGGCGTGAGAAATGGTTCTCATAGTACGCACGCAAAAATAGGATATTGCTGTCCGTTCGGTCTGTGCTTTAGTCGCAGCTTAGTTTTTGCGGAGGTTTAACCGAAGAAGGAGTAAAAAGAAGTGTTAAACGTAGATATAAAAACTTTATTAGAAGCTGGTGTACATTTTGGTCACAAAACAAGACGCTGGAATCCGAAAATGGCACCGTACATATTCGGATCAAAGGAAAAAATCCACATCATTAACTTAGATCGTACTTATGCAATGTTGCAAGAGGCGTTAAAAGTCGCTCATGATATCGCGGCAGAAGGCGGACGTGTGTTATTTGTAGGTACAAAGCGTCAATCCAGTGACAGGGTTGCGGCAGCAGCGGCGAAATGCGGACAATATTATGTTAATCATCGTTGGCTTGGCGGAATGCTGACGAACTGGAAGACAATCTCTCAATCAATCAAGAAATTAGAAAATCTTGAAAAGAGATTACAAGATTCTGAAGTCATTCTTAAGAAAAAGGAAAGACTTACTCTTCAAAGAAAGATGGAAAAGTTAAATCGTGCTCTTGGTGGTGTCAGGAATATGGGAGGAACACCTTCTTTATTGTTCGTGCTCGACATTACTATAGATCAAACAGCTGTTGAAGAGGCGCGAGTTCTTGGAATTCCTGTAATAGCTATTTGTGATACGAATTCCGATCCGACATTGGTCGATTATCCTATTCCGGGCAATGATGATTCTGTAAGAGCTATCGATCTTTATTGCTCTTTGATGGAAGATGCAATTATTGAAGGTATTCAGAAGGGATTGGCGAGTGCCGGTGTGGATATTGGAGCTTTAGAGAAACCTGTTGCTGAAGAAATAAGCAAATCTAATGTAGAGCAAGAAACTTCAGTTGAAAATGACGAAGAAAAAAAGAGCGAGTAAGTAAGACACATTATCCGAATAAGGAGAATTTAGTATGACAGAAATAAGTGCAAGTGATGTAAAAGCTCTCAGAGAGCGTAGCGGCGCGGGTATGATGGACTGCAAAAAAGCTTTAGTCGAATGCGACGGAGATATTGAAAAAGCAGTAGATTATTTGCGCAAAAAAGGATTGTCTACAGCAGCGAAAAAGGCAAGCAGAGTAGCAGCCGAAGGATTAATCGGTGTTCGTGTTAATGGAAATATCGGAACTCTGGTTGAAGTAAATGCAGAAACTGATTTTGTCGCGCGAAATGACACTTTCCAGACTTTTGTAGATAACGTTGTAGCTATTGCAAGCGAACAAAATTGCGATTTAGAAGCCTTAAAAGCAGCAAAGTATGATGGTACACATACTGTATCAGAAGAAATGGTGAATTTGATTGCTACGATAAGAGAGAATATCGAGTTAAGACGTGTTTATCATCTGTCTGTAGATGAAGGGATCGTTGCTTCATATGTCCATAATAAGATTTCTCCTAGTTTAGGAAAGATTGGCGTACTTGTTGGTATTGAATCAAAGGGAGATAAAGCAAAATTACTCGAACTCGGAAAGCAAATAGCAATGCATATTGCAGCAGCAAATCCTCTTTCAACTTCTGTCGATGATTTGGATCCGGCTGTTGTTGCTCGCGAGAGAGACGTAGTTACGGAACAGGCAAAAAGTAGCGGTAAGAAAGCAGAATTTATTGATAAGATCGTTGAAGGACGTCTGAGAAAATTCTATGAAGATGCTGTTTTGTTAGAACAGGTTTTTGTAATAGACGGTACATCTCGAGTAAAAGAAGTAGTCGAAAATGCATCTAAGGAACTCGGAACACCTGTAAAAGTAAAAGGGTTCTGTAAATTTGTTCTCGGTGAAGGGATTGAGAAACAAGTTGTTGATTTCGCAGCAGAAGTTGCGGCTCAGCTGTCTTAATCGATTTTTTTGTATCTGATGTATTTTGTATCGTCTTATAGTAGTTTGCGAATAACAGGTAGATTGTAGACTATGGCGGAAGAAAAAAAGAAATACCAAAGGGTTTTGTTAAAGCTTTCAGGTGAATTTCTTATGGGAGATCAGAATTACGGTCTTGATGTAAAGGCCGTAGATCGTGTTGCCGGTGAAGTCGCATCTGCTTATCGAAAAGGATACGAAATTTGTATGGTTATCGGCGGCGGAAATATTTTCAGAGGTATTTCCGCAGCGGCTTACGGTATGCATCGGGCAGCTGCAGACAATGTCGGAATGCTTGCTACGGTCATGAACTCAATCGCATTTCAAAATTCTCTTGAAAAAATCGGCGTTCCTACTCGTGTTCTTTCTGCTATAACAATGCCTACAGTATGTGAACCGTATCTTCGTCGGAAAGCTTTACGTCATCTTGAAAAGAAGCGTGTTGTCATTTGTTCGGCAGGGTCAGGTAATCCGTATTTTACGACAGATACAGCGGCAGCTTTGCGTGCTCTGGAATTGGGGTGTGATGTTCTTATAAAAGCGACGAAAGTTGCTGGAGTATTTACTTCTGATCCTGAGAAAAATTCAGATGCGCAATTTATCGAAAAGATGTCTTACAAAGATGTTATAGAAAAAGATATAAAAGTAATGGATCAAACAGCAATCACTTTAGCGAAAGAAAATAGCATGCCTATAATAGTTTTTTCTATAAAAGAAGAGGGAAATTTCGAAAAAGTATTGTCAGGTGACGGTCGTTGTTCCATTATATCTTAATAAGGAGATATTATTATGCTTTTGGAAGAATTGAGAAAAAAAATGTTGGCGAGTTTCGATAGCTTGCTGAAAGATTTCGGAGGTCTTAGAACAGGGCGCGCATCTGTTACAATTTTGGATAATATTATGGTCGAAGCATATGGGAATATGGTTCCTATACAGCAAGTCGGTACTGTCAGTGTTCCGGAAGCAAGAATGCTTACTGTGCAAGTATGGGATGCATCTTTGATAAAAGCGACAGAGCTTGCAATAAGAAATGCTCCGGTCGGTCTTAGTCCTATGGTTGATGGTTCATTGATCCGCATTGCTATTCCTGATTTAAGCGAAGAACGCAGAAAAGAAATATGCAAGCTGGCGGGAAAATATGCAGAGCAAACAAAAGTCGCTATTCGTAATATTCGTCGAGACGGTATGGATCAAATTAAACGCCAAGAAAAAGCGAAAGAAATTACGGAAGATGTCCATAAAAAATTAGCTGATGACATTCAAAAGCTGACGGATGAGTTTGTGAAAAAAATAGATAATGCTCTGGAATCAAAAGAAAAAGACATTATGAAAGTTTGAGGCTTAATGGACTTATCACAGCCCGCACATCTTGCTTTTATTCTTGATGGAAATCGCAGGTGGGCAAAATCAAATAAATTACCATCGTTAATGGGACATAAAAGAGGTTATGAGCGAGCTAAAGATCTCGTTGATGCTTTTATTAAACATAATATAAAGTATGTAAGTTATTTTTTGTTTTCATCTGAAAATTGGAATAGATCAGCAGAAGAAATAACTTATTTAATGGATCTATTTCGTGATTTTTTTAAAAATTCCATTAGTTATTTTCATGAAAAAAATGTAAGAGTTATTTCTATAGGAAATTTAAAAAAACTTCCGCAGGATCTTCAGGAAAAAATTCAAAAAATAGAAGATGAAACAAGAAATAATGATGGGTTGACGCTTATTGCTGCAATAAGTTACTCTGGTAAAGATGAAATAGTGAGAGCAACAAGGAAGATTGCAGAAAAAGTAGCAAGCGGAAAAATAAAAATTGATGATATAGATGAGAATTTGTTTTCATCGTATCTTGATACGGCAAGTATTCCTTATCCGGATATCCTAATCAGGACAAGTGAAAAACGTATCAGCAATTTTCTTCTGTGGCAGTGTGCATATTCAGAGATATTTTTTATAGATAAATATTGGCCGGATTTCTCTGAAGAAGATCTTGAGAAGGTTCTGGATGAATTTTCGAAAAGGAACAGACGTTATGGCAGGTGAGGAGATTATATTGAAGGAGAAAAAACTCAAAATGTCTGATCAGAAAGAGTTAATTACTCGTATACTCTCTTCATTTATGTTTATTCCCGTAATTGTGTTGCTTTATTTTGCGTCGTTCAAGGTATTAGCTGTATTTAGTATTGTCGCTTTTGCGGCGATGGCGTACGAAATATTTTCTCCTGAAATAAAAGGGCATAAGAAATTAAGATCGTTTATGCTTGCGTTCTGTGCTTTCGGGATTTTTTGTTTTATGTATTGCCGAGATATTTACGGTGTTTCCGGTTGTATTTTCTTGGTTTGTATGGCTAGTTTTACTGATATTGGAGCCTATTGTGTCGGTAAAGCATTAAAAGGTCCGAAATTGTGTCCGAAAATAAGTCCGAATAAGACATGGGCAGGATTTTGGGGTGGTTTTTTCCTTTCAAACGTTGCTTGTTCCTGTTTGAGCTCTCTTTTTATGCAAACATCTGAGCAAGGAACGTTTCTTCCTCGATATGCTGACAGTTTTCTGTTAATACAATGCACAATTCTTGCCGCTGTTTTCGGAGATTTGATCGAGTCTTGGTTTAAGAGAAAAATCGGTGTAAAAGATATGGGAAACTTATTTCCGGGACATGGTGGAGTATTGGATCGATTAGATAGTTTAATTGGTGTTTCGGTTTTCCTTTTTATAGTGCATTTCTTTATTTAGGATTTTATGATGACTTTTTTTTACTACTTGATTTCATTCTTGGTGATCATAAATGTGATAGTTATTGTTCATGAATTGGGACATTATATCGCAGCGAAAAAAATCGGAGTAAAGATCGTAAAATTTTCAGTCGGAATGGGACCGGAAATTTGGGGGTTCGATGATAAAGAAGGAACTCATTGGTGTTTTTCATGGTTACCTATAGGTGGTTACGTAATGACACTCGGAGATGCTGATCCTTCCTCATCTACAGAAGATACTGAAGGCTATGAAAAACTGAGCGAAGAAGATAAAAAGCGTTCTATTATATCGAAAAGCAATTGGGAAAAGATGTTATTTGCATTTGGCGGACCTCTTGCAAATTATGTATATGCTTTTGTCGTTGTCTTTCTCATGGCGTTCTTTTATGGCGTTCCTAAATATGAACCTGTGGTTGGCGAGGTTTTAAAGAACAGTGCTGCAGAGAGAGCAGGAATGCTGGCGGGAGACAGAGTTGTATCAGTTTATGGACAGAAAGTTGAGAAATATCGCGATATTTTGGTTCATTTATCCATGAGCGAGCAAGATGATGCCAGTTTTCTTATAGAACGCGAAGGAAAATTGTTATCGATTAATGTTACTCCGGAGATTACGATAAAAAAGAAAATTATTGGTGGAGATAAAAAGACCAAACTTTTCGGAATAAAGTCCAAATCTCCGGTTTTTGAAAAATTATCGTTTATTGGCTCGATAAAACGGGCAATTGCCGATTGTGTTTCTGCCTCAAAAGAAATGTGTTTGGTATTTAAAAAGTTATTCGCAGGTCAGAGATCATTAAATGATTTTGGCGGAGTTGTTTATATGGCATCTGTTGCCGGTGATTTGACGAAAACCGGAAATATCGCAATGTTGATTATGTTTACGGTAACTCTTTCGCTCAATCTTGGTTTTATAAATTTATTTCCGCTTCCTGTTCTTGATGGCGGACGAATTTTGATATGCTTTTTAGAACAGATTACGCGAAGAAAATTCAATGAGAAATTTGAAGAATATATTATGGTTGCATGTGCTATTTTCTTGATATTTCTCATGTTTCTTACTACGATAAACGATATTTTAAGAATTGAAGTTGTTGATAAATTTGTTTCGAAGTTGTTAGGTTAAACCTGTTATGAAAAAATTATTAGTTTCTTGTTGCTTTTTAGCACTTTTTTCCGAATTATCGGCAGATGTTGTAACAAAAATTGTTTTTAAAGGATTAGATCGTGTTGAAAAAGAGGTAGTTGAAGACTGTGTTACCATAAAACCGGGAAAAGAATATAACGAGCAAGATATTGACGCTACAATAAAGGCTATTTTCGCCAAGGGTTTCTTTTCGGATGTAAAAATCAGCAAGGTTGGCGATGTTCTTGTAATAAAATGCATTGAAAAGCAAATGATTGATCAAGTAGCGTTCGAAGGTAATAGTGCAAGCAGTGATGATACACTAAAAAATGTCGTAAATAATCGTCTGTCGAGTGGTCGTTTATTTAGTACATATGTCGTAAAAGATGTCGTTTCTGATATGCAGATGATGTACCGCGCTCTTGGTTATTGTTCAGCGGTTGTTGTTCCGAAAATCATAAAACGTCCGGGAAATAAAGTAGATATAGTATTCGAAATAGATGAGGGATCAAAAACAACTGTAAAGAAAATCATCTTTATTGGAAATAAAAACTTTAGCGATGATGATCTTAAAGACGTAATGACTACTAAAGAAGAAAAATTGTGGCGTTTCTGGGATTACGATAGCCATGTCTATAGGGAAGATAAAATAGATGTTGATGTCGATGCTATAACTTCTTTCTACAAAAATAACGGATATCCATTTTTTATGGTAACCTCAACTTCTGCTGAAATGGATCCGGATAAAACCTCATATTACTGTACTTTTACAATGGATGAAGGAGACAAATACACAATATCGAGTGCATCTTTGGAGTCGGAAGTAAAAAACATAAATCCGGCAGATTTTGTTGAACTAATTCAAATTCAAAAAGACGATATATACAACGAAGAAAAGATTACAAAAGATCGAAATGAAATAAGAAAAGAAGTTTCATTACAAGATCATCCTTTCGTTGATGTAATTGTAAACACCGATTATGATAAGAAGAATAAAACAGCTGCTATTAAATACGTAATTGTCGAACGTCCTAAAGCTTTTCTTGAAAGAATAGAAATTGTCGGAAATACCAGAACATTAGATAATGTAATTCGTCGTGAGTTCTCTATTCATGAAGGTGACGCTCTTAATGTTTATAAAATTCAAAGTGCGGTTGAACGGTTAAAAGGTATCGGTTATTTCGATGATGTTGAATTAACTGAACTAGATGGGTCGGCGGATGATAAGAAAGTACTGTTGGTTAATGTAAAAGAGAAAGAAAGTACAGCGCAATTTAAATTCGGATTTAATCTAAATGATGCTGATGGTTTTGGTGGAATGATTGGTTTCAGTGAAAATAACCTTATGGGAACGGGACGCACTTTATCCGCTGAAGCTTTGTGGATGCAAAGATACTATGGCGCGAAAATAAACTTATATGATCCGCGTTTTATGGATCAGAATTTCGGAGCCGGTGTGACTATTGGTGCTAGTTCTTATGACAGGAAAAAAGTTGATCAAAGCATAACAAGATCGATCTTTATTACTCCATACGTTAGATATGCGATTTCTGATCATGTGTATCATATTATCCGTTATACGTTGTCACGAAACCAAAGACGATGGTGGAGCAAAGACAACAACAGGGCGTTTGATACAGTTCCGGATTCGGTAAAAGATACCGTACTTATGCGAGATGAATACGGGAAATATACGTCGGGAGAGATTGGCTCAACTTTGATATACGACCGTACGGATAACGAATTTAATCCGCGCGACGGGTATGAATTATCAATGACAAACTCTTATGCCGGTATAATTGGTAATGTTCAGTATTTTAAAAATGAATTGGGTGCCAAATATTATCATCCGATTACTGAAAAAGTGACATTTATTATAGATGCAAATATCGGACATATTCATGAAATAAAAGGGACTCGCAGTGCTCATAGATTTGCGCTTGGTGGCGATATTTTACGAGGTTTTGAGTCAGGTGGAGTTGGTCCGAAAGACGCAAAAGATAACAGCATAGGCGGTAACAAATATTGGACAGTCAGTTTCTTGGCAAAAGTTCCTCTTTCTACGAAGGAAATGGGCATTAACGGAGTTGTGTTCGTTGATTTTGGTAGCGCTTGGGGTGTAAAAAAATACAGCAAAGAGAATATTCGTGATTCTAGCGGTATAAGAGCATCAACGGGTGTAGCTATCGAATGGGCAAAGTCTCCTCTTGGTATGCCTATGAGCTTTATTTTCGGTTTCCCATTCAAAAAGAAATCGTTTGATGAGAAGCAAACATTCACATTATCAGGATTTATGTAAAGATATGCGTTATTTATTGGCTTTTTCATATATTTTTGTTGTTTTATTTTCTGTTGCTGCTCAAGATGAACAGAAAAACGTTCAGATTATCGCTATTGTTGATTTGAAAAAAGTCGCTTCAGAATCAAAAGCGGGTAGGGGAATTGATCAGCAAGTTGCAGAAAAGAATAAAGAATCAAAAAAGGAATTAACAGATTTAGAAACAAAAATAGAATCTATGGAATCTAATAAGCTTTCCGGATCTGATCCGAGAAAAGTCGAAGAACTGCAATTGATATTGTATGACATGGTCAAAGAACGGCGTTTTCAAATATCTGAAGCTTATCGAACAGCAATTGCAACTTTAGAAACAATAATCAAAGATGCTATAAAAGAAATAACCATTGAAATGGGAATAGATGTTGTATTTGCTGAAAATTGCAAAGACATAACAAATGAAGTGATAAAAAAAGTTGATTTAAAATGCGATCATATTGATCTGAATGTTGTAGGAAAAAACAAATGATTGATACTCGTTTTTTTCATGAATTAAAGAAAATCAAGGTCTCTGAATTAGCTAAATCTTGTGGTTTTGTTATGCATGGAGGAAGAGATTTTGAGATTTTCTGCATAGCTACGTTGCAAAATGCCAAACAGAATGAGTTATCTTTTTTCGGAAATAAAAAATATCTTAATGAATTAAAAAATACTTCTGCGGGAGCGGTGATCGTATCAGAGAATAATGTGAAAGATGTTCCGCAGAACACTGTTGCATTGGTT
>CAJOEB010000022.1 GCA_905233775.1 uncultured Alphaproteobacteria bacterium
AAGATAATTTAGGAGATAATTATGTCAATCCAAAAAACACTTTCTTTGATAAAACCTGACGCAGTTGCTAAAAATGTTACCGGAAGCGTTAATGCACGTTTGGAACAGGCTGGATTAAGAATTGTTGCGCAGAAAAGATTTCAATTAACAAAAACGCAAGCCGAAGCTTTTTATAAAGTACATAGTGATAAAGCTTTTTATGATAGTTTGTGCGAATTTATGTCATCAGGGCCGATTATCGCTCAAGTTTTATGCGGAGAAGATGCAGTTGCTAAGAACAGGGAAGTAATGGGAGCAACCAATCCGGCAAATGCGGAAATTGGGACAATTCGCAGAGATTTCGGAGAAAGTATTGAACATAATGCCGTACATGGTTCTGATAGTATAGAAAATGCAGCTATAGAAATTGCGTTTTTCTTCAGTGGACTTGAAATAATGGAGTAGTAAATAGGAGTAGTAAATACTAGAGTAGTATGATTAATCGTTTTTCTGTATTTCATCAATTAGTTTTTGTATTTTTTGTATTTTTTTCGCTGGTAATTAATGTTGGTTATTTGTCTGCTAATGAAGATAAAATTTTGGCAGCAGATAGCATCCAAGTAAAACAACAAAGCCAAAATTCGTTGATCGCAAAAGAAAAAGCGTTAGCTATTGCTCTGAAAAAATCATTTATGGAATTATTAAAAGATAGAGTAGGTGTTTCAAATAAAGATAATGCATCTGTTTCATCTATTATTCCGGAAAAAGAAATTAATGATTGTGTTTATGATTATTCCATAGAAAATGAAAAACATTCTGCTTCAACATATATATGCGAGGTCTCATATCGGTTTGATGAACGAAAAATTTTACAATTGTTGGATAAATATGGGATAGCTCACGAATTAAAAATTCAAGATGAAACAAAATCATCGTTTTTTAGAGTTTCCGTTTATACTACTGACTATATAAAAGTTTTATCAAATATTGATTATTGTGTTATTGAAAAATTTTCTCCGCAAATTGTTATTCTCAGGATTAAAAATTGTACACCGGAAGAGTTTAGAAAATTTGGCATAAGGTATGCTCAATTGTGATTTAATCAAAGCCATAATTCCAAATAGTATTTCGCTTGCTCGAATTTTTTTGAGTATATTTTTCGTAATTTGTGTGTTTCATAATTTAATTTGTGTTTCTTTTGTAATTTTTATGATTGCAGCTATTTCAGATTTTTTAGACGGTTATCTGGCTCGTCGATGGAAAGTCGAATCTTATATTGGTAGTATGCTTGATCCTTTAGCGGATAAGTGTTTAATGATTTCATCATATCTTGTGCTAACTTATCAGAATTTCATACCAATATATCTGACCGTTGTGGTTATTTTCAGAGATATCGCTATTTTATTCGTCGTAGTGCTATGTAAAATTTATGAAATACCTTTAAAAATCGAACCGATATATTCAAGTAAAGTAAATACGACTATCCAATTGTTATACATAATTTTAGTTTTGGCTTGTCGCTGTTCCATGATCGATGTACCATCAATAATATTATGCGGATGTGCGCTTGTTGTGATGGCATCAACAGCTTATTCCGCTGTAGAGTACGCAAGAAAATATTATTGGATAAAAAATGCAATACACTCGCATAAACAATAAATTCATTTTTTGGACATGCATTTTAGTATGTGTGTTGATATTTTTCTCGCTGTTTTCTGATATATGTTTTCCTTTCGTTGTTGGTTTTATTTTCGCGTATGTTTTCGCTCCGTTCGTAGATTATTTTTCAAAATACAAATATATAAGTCGATCGTTTTTAAGTTTTCTGCTTACTGCTGGTGTTGTATCGCTTTTTGTTCTAGGAGCATTGGAGATCATACCAAGACTCAGAGATTATTTGATATTTCTGCATGGAAAAATACCGGAGTATTACTCTATATTTGTATCGTTTATAAATGATGCTTTTTCGTTTGTTAGTATAAGTAAGAGCGATATTGCCAGCGTTCAAACGGAACTGCAAAAATTTATGGATCAGAAAGTTTATGTATTGGCATCGATAGTCGAGGGAGTTGCATCAAAAACTCGAGAGATCACGAAATTTTTTTCATTTCTTATAATAATGCCTTTATCTCTTTTTTATTTTCTCAGAGACTGGCGTGGAATGGCTGATTTTATTTACGAATGTGTACCTATACAACAACGTCGAACATTTTCGGAAGTATCTGTTATAATAAGAAAAACTATAAGAAGTCTGATGTATTGGCAGTTTTATATAGTGTTTACATTATTTGCGTATTATGCCGTGACTTTGCGATTAGTTGGAGTAGAACACAATATATATTTAGCACTTATGTCAGGTTTGTTTTCATTTATTCCATTTATAGGATGTGTGTTCTCATGTTTTCTCGTAATTTTTATATCAATTCCAATTCTTACATTAACTAAATTCTATTTTATATTAGCTATATATTTTGTCGGTCAGTTTGTAGAAGGATATATTTTGTATCCTCATTTTGTAGGGAAAAAAACGGGTTTACATCCTTTATGGATTCTCTTTTCGTTTTTTGCGGGAATAGAGTTAAAAGGTATAATCGGTGTACTTATTGCTATTCCTATGGCGGCAGTAATACGCAGTTTGGGGGTATATATGATACGCAGATTTAAGGCTACTCAGGCATACAAATATTGATGCATATTAATTGATACATATTATTTTACATATATTATATGGATAAATTATTATATAGATAAATATCTCGTTATGGCGCAGGAAGTTTTTAATTTTCATCAAATAGAAAGTCTAGATTGGAACGATTTTATAGAAAGTGAAGAAAATCGTGAAGCGGTGGCATGTTTATCATGTTGGCCTAAATCGTGGAGCAGCAATGGTATTGTTATATATGGAGCACCGAAAGTCGGAAAAACACATATTGCAAGTTTATGGGCACAGGCGGCGAATGCTATTTATGTACTAAGATCTGCATTTAATGAAAATCCGCGAGTGTTATTTGAAGCTAACTGCAATTTTGTAATCGACAACTTTGATGCGTTTGTAAAAATTGATCGTTGGATGTTTGATTTTTTTAATATATGCAGAGAAAAAGGTCGCTATTTTTTATTAATTTCCAGAACTCCTCCATCATTATGGAACATTGATTTAAAAGATTTAAAATCAAGAATACAAACTCTTTCTGTTATTAACATAAAAACTCCCGGTGATGATTTATTGATGAAAATCGCGAAAAAAATTTCGAAAGATTTCGGAATAACCATTTCAGATGAAGTTTTAAACTATATTATGAATTATGTAACCAGGGATGTTTCAACATTATCTGAAACTATCAAAACTTTAGATAGACTTGCAATGCAAAAACAAAAATCTATTACTATTCCATTTGTTAGAAATTACATTTTTTCAAAACAAGAGTAATATTATCTTACGAATATATGTAGTTCACGAATATAAATAGATATCTTAAATTAACAAAAGGCGATTAGTGTATATTTTTAAAATCTGCAGAATTTTTATGATCTTATTTTGCTTATGTAGTGTTTTTCATGAAAATGCTACAGCAGAAAGAAGTATGACTATATTTCGTGATGCGGAGACCGAAGAAATTTTAACTGAAATCACGCAAAAAATATTTGAAATCGCAGGTTTACGCAAAAAGAGTGTAAAAATGTACGTGATTATATCAGATTCCATAAATGCATTTACAACAGGTAACGGATATGTATTTGTTACAACAGGATTATTGCTGAAATTTAACAAAAATCCGCTGCACTTAATCGCTGTTTTAAGCCATGAAACAGGACATCTTGCCGGTGGACATATCGATAGAATGATCAATAGAATTCAAAACAGTAGTTCGAATTTTTTAGTCGCTATGCTTGCCGGAATGGTTGGCGGATTGGTAACAGGTTCAGAAGAAGCAGTAGCGGTTTTGTTGGGATATGCGATGACTGATGAACGTTTATTCTTGCAATTTTCAAGAGAACAGGAACTGGCAGCAGACTCTCTTGGAGCATCGTATATGGAAAAAATGGGATATGATATTCAGCCAATGATAGAAGTATTTGAAGCTTTTGAACGTATGGAGATCATTGGTGGTAGTGCAAGTCTTCCTGTATATGTTCGAACACATCCGAAATCTGCAGATAGAATTACTGCTCTTTTAAAACGCAAAAAAACAGATAAAAAACTAGGTTTATGTGATCAGAAATTAATTGATAAATACAGAAGAATTACGGGTAAACTACAATCCTACATAAGAACTAATAAATTATTTGAAGAAACTCCGCAAGAAGATTATCCGAAGGCGATATTTTTACATCAAAACGGAAAATCAACAGAAGCAATTACTATTTTAAAGAAACTCGTGAAGACTAATCCAAAAGACATATATTATAAAGAAACACTTGCTCAAATACTTACTGAAGCAGGTAATCCATCAGAAGCAATTAAATATTATAAACAAATATATAGTGAACGTTCTCATGTGTTAGTGAAAATTGATTATGCAAAAGCACTTGTGCAAGCAAAACAACCCGATGCTGCGATAAAAATTCTGGAAGCTGCAAAATATGAAGATCATCTTAATTCGGAAATTTTCAGATTATTAGCTAATGCTTACGGACAGAAAGGACGTAAAGGATTATCTTTTCTTATGCTTGCGCAAGAACAAATGTTACTGCAAAATTACCAAATGGCGTATGATTTGTTAAAGAATAGCATTGATCTGATGAATGAAAAAACGGAAGGATCATATATCAAGAAAGCGAAATATTTCAAACAATTGCTTGAACGAGATAAAATAGTAAATAGAGAATAAATTTTTTTGAATGAAGTTTTTTCAATTCAATTGATTTTTATTCAGGTTTTGAAAGTCCTGAATTGTACAAATTATAATACGCTCCTTTTTTCTTCATTAATTCGCTATGATTTCCGATCTCAACAATATGCCCATGATCAACTACGACGATTTTATCAGCGTTTCTGATAGTAGTTAGACGGTGAGCAATAACGAGTACAGTTCGATCTTTCATAAGGTTGTTTATAGCTCTTTGAACAACTGCCTCAGATTTATTATCAAGAGCGGAAGTAGCTTCGTCCAAAATTACGATAGGAGCATTTTTCAAAAATGCACGAGCAATGGCTACTCGTTGTTTCTGTCCTCCTGAAAGCAGAACGCCGCGTTCTCCGATTTTTGTATCGAGACCTTTATCTAATGAAGCAACAAATTCATCTAAACATGCAGAACGAACTGCCAAATCAATCTGATCTTGGGTAGCATTTGCATTTCCCAAAATAATATTATCTCTTATTGTCCCGTCAAATAAGAAGTTATCTTGAAAAACTATCGCTATTTTATCACGTAAGGAATCGAGTTCTAATTTTGTAATATCTATGCCATCTATGAGGATTTTTCCGGATTTTGCTTCATAAAATCTTGGTAACAGATTTACCATAGTTGTTTTTCCGCCTCCGGAGTTTCCGACAAATGCAACAGTTTCACCAACTTTTATGTCTAAATTAATTTTTGATAATACAGGATGTTTTTTTTGATATTCAAAACAGATATTTTTATATTTTATTCCTTTCTTTATGACATCTAATTTTATCGCATTAGGATCGTTTTTTATTTTTGGCTCAACTTTTAACAGTTCAAAAACTCTTTCCATCGCCATCATAGCCAATTGCATAGCATTATAATCATTGCCTATGGATTTTATCGGTTGATATAGAAGTAACAGAGCTGTAATAAATGAAACAAATCCTCCAGGCGTAAGATCTCCATTAAAAATAAGATAACTTCCCATCCATATTATTACAGCAATACCTATTGAAATAATGAAATGCATCATCGGGGATAAAATACCTGTGCGCTGAACCATTTTCATGCCAAGAGAAAAAACGGTTCCAAGAGCATCGTTAAATTTTCCCGTTAAATAGTCGTATAAATTATATGAAGATATTATGCGATTGCCGCTAAAAGCTTCTATGAAAAATGTGATAACTCCGGCACTGGTAGAAACTGTTTTAGACATTATATCATCTATTTTTTTGCGAATAGTTGTTAATGGATAAAGTGCAACAAGAAGTACAATAATCGCAACAATCGCGAGTTTCCATGAATTTATGAACAGTACGACTATTAATGAAAGAGATGAGAAAATTCTGGTGGTAAACAATTTCAAATTATTCAGAAGACCACTGCAAGCACTGTCTACATCGTTATTAAATCTAAACTGAATAGTACCTGATGTATTTTTATCAAAAAACGCAGCTTCATACCGAACTAATTTTTTGAATAAATCCATTTTTATGCTATTGCTTATCTTTAAACCGACCCATGAATTTAAATAAGCAGTAGAATAATTTAATGCGCTTTGAACAAAACTGAATGCTATTATTAAAATAGGAATGTACCAATTGGATGCAAGATTTTTTTCTATCATAACGACATCCATATATGGTTTTAGCGTCCAAGCAATAATGGCATCCATCGTACCTACAGGAAATGTAACAAGCACAGCAAGAAGTGATCGTACCCAAATTGGTTTTACGTACTTATACATTTGCTTATAGTTTCGAACTACATAGAGATTTTCGATTTTTTCTTTTATTTTCTTGAACATTTTTTTTCTATGTAGATGAACTTTCAATAATTAACTATAATATTTATAAGATTGATCAAATGAAGTCAGATTATATTCTTTTATTAATGAAATAACCTTACGTCTATATTCTTTTTTTACGCAATATTTTTCAATAAACGCACATAATTTTATACCATCTATTTTTCTCGAAGATTTTATCAAATTAAAACGTTCATTTCTAAAACGCTTATAATATATGTTTACATTTAGTGTTTTTGCATAAGCAATTGCTGCTTCAAATACGGTATCGAATGAATAAAGCTGGGTTTTGTTTTTCATCATCCCGAAATACGCGTTTGTACCATGAATATATTTATCGCTTCCAAAACCACTTTCCAATGCAGCCTGAGCAGCAGCAAGCGAAACAGGAACCGGTGCTACACGTTTTAATAGCTCATCTATATTCGATGTTCTGTAAAAAGAGCAAATCATGTGGAATTTTTTCTTCTGAGCATCCGACAAATGCGCTATTCCTTGTTTTTTTACAAGAATAACTAGATCACGGTGTTCCATTATTATTTTATTTACACATTTTATAGCAGCAACTATATGTTTTAAAAATAATTCGCGTTCTGTTTTTGATGCTGAATTGATTTTTCTTACGTTGGATAGAGCTAAAGGTGGTATCGTACGACTATCTGCTCTTTGAAAATTTATACCTCTGAGAATATTTGAGTGTATAGTCGCGTGGTTTTTATTCAAAAGCTGTTTGCATTTAAATAGTTCATCTCTTATCATACGCGAATTAATGTCAGCTTTTTCATTACTATTTGCATTGCTGCCAGAATGAGCTGTTTCAATATCGTAAGAAGAAAAAGGGAAAATAATCGCAACTGCTATTTGATTGAAAAAGAAAGAAAAAATAAGAGTAAGTGCAACAGCAGTTAACTTTTTTATCATTATTAAACAGCCTTTATCTCAATATTTTCCGAAACCATTTTCCGCAAAGTTGCTTGTACTGCACTTTGAAGAGTTATCGATGCTCTAGGACAGTGAGAACATGCTCCTTGTAATCTGACTGAAAGAACATTATCGTCAAGAGATACAATTGATATATCTCCGCCATCAGCATTTAAAGCTGGACGTATATCTCTATCAACTACTTCTGTAATTTTTTGTAAAAGCTCAGGATCGTGACTCATTTCCATACCACATCGCAACGATAAAAATAAACTGAAATAATACCTTAAATAGTATACCGCGAATTTATTACTATGTCTATGTTCTCTTATCTCGTTATAGTGAGAAAAAGCAAAGAAAAGTTATTGGAATTTTCTAAATTTTTGGTTAATGCGATTAAAAAATCACAGCAAGTTATATTTAAAATATTGTATTATACGCTCATGAGAATGATAAAACTAAAATCTGTAGACAGTACGCATCTTTATGCATTGCGACTAGTGGAAGAACATCCGACTTTTTCTTCAATTAGTATGTCGGGTAAAATCAATGTGTCGGATAATATGTCGGGTGTAGTTATAGTTGCAGATGAACAAACAAATGGTATTGGTCGTTGTAATCGTCGTTGGGAATCTTTGAAAGGCAATTTATTTACGTCCATAATTATGCCAATGCTGACGGGCTTTGATCTTGGACAGTTGTCGTTAACTGCTGCTTGTGCTATTAGAGAAACAATTGCGTATTATATACCTATGTCTATGCAAAAATCGCGAAATCTCACTTTACATTGGCCGAATGACGTGTATTTTCAGGGTAAGAAGATAAGCGGAATGTTGTTAGCTGTTTCAAATGATTTCCTGATTATTAGCATTGGTATTAACGTGAATGTATCTCCCAAAGATTGTAACGTAAAACGTCCAACAACATGCATACGAGAAATAATTAAGCCTTCGTCAGAGTCATCAGAGTTGCATATGTTGCATATTAATACGCTATTATGTATTCTTTTGGAAAATATAGATAAATGGATATCTCGTTTACGTAAAACCGGCTTTTCGGATATAAAATCATATTGGTTACGAAATATTAACGATATTAATTGTAGTGTAACAATAAAGAATGGGAATTCTGTTTTAAACGGAATTTTTTTGGATATAAATGATTCGGGAAAAGCTGTTTTAAAAGTTAGTGGTAATAATGATAATAATAAAAATGTTCTGATATCCAGTGGAGATCTTTTTCTAAATCAAAATGAAATAGTAGGATATGGTTGTGAGTAAAAAATCTGATAGAAAAACTGATAAAAAAAAGGTACCTAACGGGCTGCATTTTATCCCGATAGGAGGTTGTTCTGAAATCGGTATGAATTTGTATGCTTATATATTCAATGACCAATGGATTTTGGTTGATATGGGTATGGGTTTTGATAATGAACTTGGTCGAGAACTGCTTGTGCCATCACCGGAAACATTAATAAAAAATAAATCTAAGATCAAAGCACTGTTTATTACACATTCTCATGAAGATCACATAGGCGCAATTCCATATATATGGCCTATGATTGAGTGTCCGATTTACGGAAGATCTTTTGCCATAGAAATGATCCGCGATAAGTTATCGCAATTCAGTTTGGAAAATAAAGTTCCTCTTGTGAAGATATCTCCTGATCGAAAAATTTCTGTTGGTGATTTTACAGTAGAGTTTATACCTGTAGCGCATTCAACGCCTGAAGCATCGGCGTTGGCTATTACTACACCTGAAGGAACAATTTTGCATACAGGTGATTGGCGATTGGATGATGATCCGGTTTTGGGATCAAAAACCGATGAAGCAAAGATAAAGGAATACGGAGATAAAGGTGTTTTGGCACTAGTTTGCGATTCAACAAATGTTTTCAGAGAAATAAGATATGGATCGGAGAAAAATGTCAGGAAAAATCTTATAGAAATTGTGAAAAAACATAAGAAAAACCGAATATTAGTTACTTGTTTTGCTTCAAATTTGGCTCGATTAGAGACGTGCTTTATTGCGGCAAAGGAAAGCGGACGCCAATTAGTTGTTGCCGGCAGATCTCTGAAAAAAATCGAGAGAATTGCGCGAATGGCCGGATATTTTCAGAAAATTCCGCCTTTTATAGAAGATCGAAAGATTAATTCACTGGATCCGGATAAAGTTTTGATTGTTTGTACAGGAAGCCAAGGTGAGCAAACATCAGCACTCAGCAAAATAGCTCAAGATACGCATAAATTTATCAAACTGCAGGACAATGACGTGATTATATTTTCGTCTCGAGTTATTCCCGGTAATGAGCTTGCAGTTCTTGAGATACAAAATGCGATTGTAAAGAAAAATATAGAGATAATAACCGATGTCGATTGCGAAATTCATGCATCGGGACATCCAAGCAGAGAAGAATTACAACATCTGTATTCGCTGGTAAAACCAAGTTATCTTATTCCTGTTCATGGCGAGACAATGCAACTTTACAAACATGCGGAAATCGCAAATGAATACGGCATCAAAAACGTTATTATTCCGCAAGATGGTAGTGTTATAGCGTTATCTGAGCAAAATTCCAAAGTAATAGATAAAGTCGCAGTTGGAGTTCTTGCAGTTGACGGAAATAAGCTAATACCTACTGACGGTGTCGTGTATAAACAACGGAAAGCTTTGTCAATAAACGGAACTGTGAGTGCTATAGTAAAATATCAGCGCGGATCGATAAAGTTGGCGGATATGGTTTGCTATGGAATTTTCGAACCATCCGAGCAAGAAGAATTGGAGGATATCAAAAACGATATTGCGTCAGAAATAAGGCTTTCTCTTGAAAACATTTCAAAGGGCAAATCAAAGGCAAACGATATACAAACTGCTATCGAAAAAATTATACGAACGGAATTCGTTGATGTTCGCGGA
>CAJOEB010000023.1:0-1307 GCA_905233775.1 uncultured Alphaproteobacteria bacterium
AATGCTTTGCGGATATTTCTAATGATATGGATGATATTATTAGCACAGCAATACATAAAATTAATGGATCATCAATTTTGAATAAAAAGAGAGGCTGATAGTGAGTGCGATAAGCATCGATCCAAGTATATCAATTGTTATTTCTTTTCTTGGCTTTTGCTGGATATTTGCGAAAAAACTATATCCTTTAGTAACCAAAAAATTGGATGAACACATAGAAACAGTAAAGAAGGAAATTGAAAACGCAGAACGATTAAAAGATGAAGCAACACTTTCATTAAAGGCAGCTCGTGAAAAAGAGCATGAAATAGACAAAATTATTGAAGAAAATCGTTTAAAATCTGAAGAAAAAATCAAGAAACTCAAAGAAGAAAATAAAAAATTATTGCAAATGCTTCGTGAACGTCATGAAATTTCTCTAAAAACGCAGCTCGAAGCTGAATTTGTTAAACAAAAAAACCAACTTATAGACAGATTATCTACTCTCATTCTTGAAAAAATATATGAGAGGATTGAGGGAACTGATTACAAATTCGTTACCACACTAAAAAAAGAAGATTTAAGCAAACTCTTAGAAAATAACGATAACAACAGAGTTATGCATTAGATATAAGTTATAATAAATAAAGTAAGCAAGTATTTTCCTCTACTATCATATTTTTTTATTACTTTGTTAACTAATTTTAGTTAAATATTTAAACATATAAGAATATTAGTCAGTAAATAAAGGATTTTTATATGATATTGCCTTACAAACCATTCTCCAAGAGGGTATTTAACGGTGGGGGGGGGTAGTCCTCTCATTTATCAGGATTATCAAGACAATTCTTGAAAATTTTCGCCAAATATTTCGGCATTTTATATTCTCGAATTTTACCTCGCGATTTTTTTCTTCTCATTGCAACCAGAAACGCACTGACCTACACCACAATTGCCATATATTGCATCATAAAGACAATACGTGTTATCATAGAGGTGGTATCCTTATCGAATTTGCGTTTTCCGTTCCAATTTTGATTAGCCTTCTCTTATTTCTCTGTGATCATTACCGCTTCTACGAGCTAAAAAGCAAATTAAAAGCATCTGCCTACCTTGCTGCCAGTATGGTTCAGCATATTAGTAATATAAAATCAGATAAACAGCTAACTTCCATGGATCTATCAAGAATATCTTACGCCAGTTGTCTCAATTTGTTTCATACAAACACAATGTTTAATCCTTGGCCGTTCAGTATATTTTTCGCTATAGATTTCGATTATGTAAAAAGAGTAAGCGAAAATGAATATTACTATGAACGTAATTGGGGT
>CAJOEB010000023.1:1358-11732 GCA_905233775.1 uncultured Alphaproteobacteria bacterium
CACAAAAAGCCAAGTCGCATCCATATATCCCGATCTGGTTTGCAACAAAGATGGTGAAGAAAAACTACTGATATCGTGTTATTACCGCAATGCTCCTACGGGAGTTGATAACTCTAAACTTGGATTCTTTATTTTGAACTTTCCAAAAATTGATTGGTATAGTTTTTCATACAAAATATTAATTACTCCAAAACCCGGACTGTTTCCTACTAAATGGTAAAGTAAAAACGATTGCTCCAACAGATTACAGATGCTAAAATTCTCATAAATTAGTGAAAGTTAGTGCAACCATGGTAGGAGAAATAGTAAGAGTCAGATTTGCGCCATCACCAACAGGTTGGCTGCATGCCGGAAATATCAAGATCGCGTTGTTAAATTATCTTTTTGCAAGGAAATTCGGCGGAAAATTGATTTTGCGCATTGATGATACAGATTTAGAACGTTCTACCAAAGAATCAGAAAATCAAATCTTGGAAGATTTGAAATGGCTCGGTATTAAATACGATGAATTTTATAGGCAATCCGAACGTATAAATAAATACCAGAAAATTTTTAACAAACTCAAAGATGAAGGACGAGTATATCCTTGTTATGAGACAAAAGAAGAACTGGCACTCAAGCGAAAAACGCAGACTATGAGTGGTATTCCTCCTGTATACGATCGATCGGCTCTAAAATTGACTGACGAACAACGAAAAATATTAGAAGATAATGGGCAGAAGCCTTATTGGCGATTTAAATTGAATGATGATAGTGTATCGGAATGGCAAGACTTAGTGCACGGCAAAATACAAATTCCGCTTAATACAGTTAGCGATCCTGTTATCGTAAAACCAGACGGTGGTTTTGTTTATACATTTGCGTCAGTCGTAGATGATGCAGATATCGGCATAACCCACATAATAAGGGGAGATGATCATGTCACAAATACCGCCACTCAAATAGATATTTTTAATGCGGTCTGTGGAAAAAGTCCGAATTTTGCACATGTACCTCTTATGTCTACCATAGATGGGCAAGAAGTATCAAAACGGATAGGATCACCGTTCAGCATAATAAATATGCGTAAAGATGGTATTCTTCCGGAAGCTATAATCGATGTTTTAGCAACAATAGGAACATCGGAAAATATTGATTATCATGACACGATAGAATCTCTAATAGAAAAATTCGATTTTAAAAAAATTAGTTTGTCGTCTCCAAAATTCAATATAGAGGATGTGAAAGCTACCAGCAAAAAGATCCTTGCGGAAAAGAAATTTGAACAAATAAAAGATGAATTACGATCAGTGTTAAGTGAATATCATGATATTTCTGATGAAAAGATCAAAATTTTTTGGGAAACAGTAAAAGATAATGTGAATAAAATATCAGATGCAAGTTATTGGTATGATGTTCTTTTTAAAAATATTCCGACTAATTCTGAGAAAATAGATCTTCATTTTCTCGAGCAAATGGCACAAACACTGCAAAAATCGGCGAATTTTGATGCTTGGATAGCCGATTTAAAAGCAATATCCGGAAAAAAAGGGCGCGACTTGTTTCATCCGATAAGAATTGCTCTTACAAATCTTGAAAATGGTCCTGAACTTAAAAAAATTGTTCATCTTCTCGGATATGAAAATATAAAAAAGAGAATACAAGAGCGTATCGAGAAATTAAAATGAAAACAATCAAGCTATATAACTCACTGTCTAACTCATTGGAAGATTTTGTTCCAATAGATCCCCAAAATGTGAGAATGTATGCCTGCGGACCTACCGTTTATGCCAGTCCTCATATCGGAAACGCAAGACCGATAGTTGTGTTTGATGTGCTATTTCGTTTATTAAATGTCATTTACAATAATAAAGTTACTTTCGTTAGAAATATCACCGACGTTGACGATAAAATTAACAACAAAGCACATGAGTTGGGTATTTCAATACGTGAATTGACAGACAAAGTCATCGATGAATTTCATTCAAATATTTCAAAACTTAATGTCTGTCGGACTACATATGAGCCACGAGCAACAGATCACATACAAGAAATGCTTGATATCATACAAATATTGATAGACAAAGGGTATGCATATGAAGCCGAAGGACATGTTCTTTTTCGTGTAAAAAAACTGCAACAATACGGAATACTATCTAAACGAGATATCGACGAAATGATAGCCGGAAGTCGCATAGAAATCGCACCGTATAAAGAGGATCCGATGGACTTCGTTTTATGGAAGCCATCTGAAAAAGGTATGCCTGCATGGAACAGCAAATACTCATCTGGACGTCCGGGATGGCATATAGAATGTTCTGCAATGAGCGCGAAATATCTTGGAAAACAGTTTGATATTCATGCCGGTGGACAAGATTTAATGTTTCCACATCACGAGAATGAAATCGCACAAAATTACGGCGCTTTTGGATGTTTGATGGCGAATTATTGGTTACATAATGGAATGCTCCTAATTGATGGACAAAAGATGTCTAAGTCATTGGGAAATATTATTTCGCTGGAAGATATCCTCAAAACGTTAAATGGCGAAGTTATTCGATACGTATTGTTGAGTTCTCATTACCAAAAAACATTAAATTGGACAGATCAAGCTGTTCATCAAGCAAAACAAGCACTTAACAGATTGTACGGTGCTCTGAAAAAGTGTGAAAAATACATCAAACGTTATTCAGAAAATAGTGATGACTATAAAAACTATAAATACAATGAATCTAATGTCATAGATGCTCTTTGTAATAATCTGAACACACCTTTAGCACTAACATATCTACATAAAATAGCTGATCAAATTTACAAAATAGATGATGATAACAAAAACAATATAAACAATGATAATGATATTGAAATTCGCAAATTGTACACAAAATTAAAAACAGAAGCCAGCTATTTAGGGCTATTGAATAAAAATGTATCAGATTGGTTTAAGCAGTATCCAAATTCCGTATCATCTGAAGAAATAGAAAGACTTATTACAGAACGAGCTACAGCAAAAAAACAAAAAGATTTCCAAAAAGCAGATAATATTCGCTCACAATTGCTTGAAATGGGCATTCAAATTGAAGATACAAAGTTCGGAACTACATGGAGAACAATTTAATCAAGAATAATAGTTTGCATTAATATCTTGTTTAATATTTTGTTAGCAAACTGTTAATTATTTGTTAGTAAGACGTTAACTTTTATAAAAACAAAAATTATTCATATTTAATCCACAAAAAATAAACATAGATATTATTAGGTACAATTTATTGCTACACAGAGTTTATATGCTATTAATAATAAATTCACAGAAACAATAACTAACAACAAAATATATTGAATAATTATATTTATTGTTGTAAAAGATAATCTGTTCGTTTAAATGATTGAACAATACTAATTCGGGGTGTAGCGCAGCCTGGTAGCGCGTCTGCTTTGGGAGCAGGATGTCGGAGGTTCAAATCCTCTCGCCCCGACCATCTTTTTTTTTCATTCAAAAACAAACTTGATCAAAATAAAACGACTCTGGCTAATGTAACTACAGTCACAGTTTTTGTTCCATACTTTTTCAGTATTTTTGAACATTCATTAACTGTAGCTCCTGTTGTAAAAACATCATCAACTAAAACGATATTTTTATTTACTATAAAATCCTTAAAATTTTCATCGATTCCAAATGAACCAACTATATTTTTTCTACGTTCTTTTCCTGATAATCCTTCTTGAGGTAATGTTTTCTTTATTTTTCTCAAGATTCTCGGTTCATATTTTATACCACTCAATAGACTTATTTCTTGTGCAAGTAACTCAGACTGATTGTATTTTCTCTTTAGTCTCTTCAAAAAATGAATAGGAACAGGAATAATTATATCTGCATTGGTTATTTCGGATGTCGCAGATCTGTACATCCAACTAGCCAATTGCTCATACAAATACGTCGCATCTGAATGTTTAAATCTTAGTATAATTTGTTTCGAAAACTCATTATAAACAAAAACAGATATGGCTTTATCAAAATAGGGCTTATTTGAAATACATTGAGTGCAAATTTGGTCTATATCTACCGAAAAAGGGAGTCCGCATATCTTACATTTTGGTTCTGTAATCCATGTTATTTTAGACCAACATTCAGCGCAAAGTCCTACCGTATCAACAAAATTATTACAAAAATCGCATTTAGCAGGAAATAACGCATTTTTTAAAAAATCTATATTTATTTTGTCTATATTCATATATTCTAAACTTATGTAATCTAAAATACATATTAAATTGTAAGAGGTAATTATGGAATTTTTGTTAAATCATACCGGATTATTCGTTTTTTCTTCTATAACTTTACTTGCTCAATCTTTTTTTATGATTATTGCTTTTTATTTATCAAAACTATTTATAGAAGTTGAAGTTAATAAACTCAAGAAAGATTCGACGCACTTAGATATCGGCATAATTCTCGCATTCGGATTAATTCTTTCCACAATTATATCTTTCGTCGGAACAATGGCTATTAATGCTGTTGCTCGATATTTTTACCCAAACCCTGATTATTTATATAATTCTTATTTTGAATTGCTTATTGTTTTTTCTGCTGTTTTGCTTGCAAGTTGTGCTCTATTTTCAAAACCAAAAGAACACCTGAGATTTAAACATCTTTCGCATGAAGAATCCCAAAGTATACACAATCGGTTTTTAAGAACAGTTGCTATATCACTTATTATCACAATATTAGCTTATGCATTGGTTAATACTTTTCTTGGAACACAATACGGTTTAATGTGCGAATATGGATCAATAGGTATAATTATTCTTTATTGTTTTATTGAGGTAAGTGTATCATCTGATATTCTCACAAAAATTTTAAATATAAAGAAGTCGAAAATCAGCAGCATATCGGTAAAATTAACAAATTTTATTAACAGTAAGTTTCGTTACGTAACATTATTTTGTATGATATATGCAATCGAAATAAATTGTCGCAATCAGTTAAGCGAAACGGCAGCATTTACACACATAAATAACGTGTATCTGTTTTTATTGGCAATTATTGCATTTCAGTGTGTTATTGTGTTAATAATCAACAAATTTGCGGATTATATTAGTTCTATAGATGATAGTTCGCATTCAAAGCAGTTTATTCAAAATCGTAGCAAAAATATGATATGGATATGCAATTTTATTGTGTTATCTATGTATTTCACGATGATTTGTGTTGCTATGCAATACAGCGGAATTAATATCAAAAAATATGTTATCAATGAGTACTTTTTGGTTGGTGTAATTGGTGTTTTTGTCACAACTATGATATGCCGTATTTTTAATGAGTTTAGGGATTCTATTCTCGAAAAAGCAGAGAAAGGCGATAAAGAGCATTATACAAAACTAAAGACATTTGCGCCGACATTTTCGACCATTTTTTATTTTGTGCTACTTCTGACCGCGATATTAATTATTCTCTCTAATTTCGGAGTTGATGTTACTCCTGTAGTCGCGTCATTTTCAATATTTAGCGCAGCATTTGCTCTTGCTTCACAGGATATTATCAAAGCGTTTCTGCATGGACTTACTTTGCTGATAGAAAAAAATCTTTATGTTGGTGATTTTATAACAATAAATGATAAGAGCGGAACAATAGAAAGACTTTCTGTTCGGGTAGTATATTTACGAGCGCTAAACGGAAGTTTGCATGTGATCCCATATAATTTAATTAATGCAATTACAAATTACTCAAAAGGATATAAGCGTCATTCAGAATTATTAAGGTTAGTTTCAAAAGATGATGTAGAGAAAGCCAGTAAAATTCTAATTAACGTTGTAGAACAGATGAAAAGGGAACCTAAGTATGAAGGAAAAATCCTAAGCGATGTTGTTATACATGGAGTTCAACCATTTGATCTTTCGGGAATAAAGATTAATTGGGAAGTTGTAACTGATGCGACTTTAGTACACTTTGCAAATGACGTATATCGTCGTCTTATCGCTGAATTTGATAAAAACGGTATAAAGGTACCGCAAATGGCGAGTAACATTAGTGTAAATGAGCAGTGATATATGAATATATGTTGATGTGGATATATTTATAGGAATTATTAGTTAAGTATGTGTATAAATGTGTATATATATTATGGATTAAATGAATTTATGTCGTAAATTGTTAAAGATGGAGTGAAAATTGAAAATAATCATAAAGAAAAAGAGTACAATTTTAACAATATCTCTCATATTTATGCTATCCGGGTGTGGCTATTTTTCCGGATCTAGTTCTGGATGCAGCTGTAATAATAGTGGCGGTATTGGTGGTAACAATAATGTTGACATTGATGACTTAGCAGACAGGCAGGAACAAAAACTGAAGCGATATTTTGTGAGTGGCGGGCGAGGTATGGCGGATGTATCTACGCTTATATCTGAAACCAGAGCAATTTCTTACCATTTAAAAGCAGATGGACAGAGAGAAAGGGCAAATAAATTTGATTCGTATACTGACGTGCTTATGTATGGAAATAGAACGATAGATGAATCCATAAGAGATGTACAACGTCTTGTAAAAAATGATAATGTAACAGCTGAAGGTGAAAGCAAAGTGTGTAAAATCTTGAATAAAATATTTCCTTAATTCATGAAGTAGAGGGTAATTTTTTACTGATGAAAACATATCTATTTTGGCTTTAGACCAGCATTTTTTTGATTTTAGTTTTTTTTAAATAATAATAATTTTACAAAGAAAGTAGCGAAATCAATAGGGTTATTGCGAAAGTCGAGAATGGCATTTTTGAGAATCTGATTATCAAAGATAATAAAATAAATAGTACAAATTACTTTCGCAAGAGATCTAATATCTCTATAATCTTTATAATTGAAACTAGCTTCACTTTTTTTAAATGCAGGATGAATTTATCATCGGTTAACCCGTTAAATTTTGAGAAACGTTTTTTAGAATAGCTCCAAAAGCACTAGAAGTTGTTGACGCAAGATTTTTCGCAAGCAAATTCATTTTCATGATAAAATAGATCTCTTGCGAAAGTAATTTGTACTATACTATTTTTTATTTCTGATAATTAGGTTTTCAAAACGTCGTTTTCGATTTTCGCAATAACCCTAATAATCGATAATAGTTGTAGCTATTCAAAATCAGATCATCATATGCTTTCCATCTGTTGGTGTGAATTGTAGAATCTTCAAGGATTTTCCCTTGGATAATCGGCATTAATTCTTCTCGAGATCAATTTGGTACAACTGTTACAAACACCTTTCTGTTTCTTTTCTACAGCCAGAAAACTAGTATTTTCCCAGCCACTTCTCGATGAAACACAAGAACTAATAGAGTTATTGCGAAAGTCATTTTATACGTTTTCTCTGTACTTATAATCAGAGTCTTTCAAATGCTATTTTCGACTTTCGCAATAACCCTAATAAACAGCTAAGCCTGAAAATCGGCGTTTTCCCAACTGTTCCATGACTTCATTTGCTTCTGACTCAGTGGGCACCAAAGTAGCTTTCGTCTAACTCAGATTCTCACAATTTTCTCTCTTATTCTCTAAATAAATGCTCTATAAATGATCTAATATCAGTTCTCGAAATTCGTTGTAATATCTGTTACTTGTTTTACGATTTAGTTTCAAAATTTTCGCCGCTGAACTTGCCGTTATGTCTTCGCTAAAATGTTCTATTATTTTCTTGATCTTATATACGCTTAATCTATTGCAGTTTATTCCTTATTCCATACACCTTTACAAAGATGATGGTCTAACGCCATATTTTTTGGTGATTATTAATAATGGTGATAACATCTACTCATAATTTTTTAATGTATTTGTTATAATAATTCAATTACAATATGTTGCCTGTACAACGGAGATATGGATGTTATCTGGTTTTTTGAAGTCTATTTTTGGTTCGCACAATGACAGAATTGTAAAGAGATATATGCGAACAGTTGAGGAAGTCAATGAACTTGAGGATTCTATAATCAAGTTATCAGACGAACAATTGCGCGATAAAACAGTGGAATTCAGAAAACGACTTGCAGATGGAGAAACTCTTGACGAAATTCTACCTGAAGCATTTGCAGTTGTCCGAGAAGCAGCCAAAAGAACATTAGGTTTGCGTCCATTTGATGTACAGATGGTCGGAGCGCTCGTTTTACATCATGGAATGATTGCGGAAATGAAAACAGGTGAAGGAAAAACGCTTGTCGCATCAATTGCTGTGTATTTGAACGCTCTTGAAGGTAAAGGTGTGCACGTTGTTACGGTCAATGATTATTTGGCGCGCCGCGATGCTGAATGGATGGGAAAAATCTACAAATTTCTTGGACTTACGGTAGGAATTATAATTCATGGTTTGGATGATGAGCAGCGAAGAGAACAATACAATTGTGATGTAACTTATGCCACGAATAATGAACTTGGATTTGATTATCTTCGTGACAATATGAAGTTTTATTCTTCAGAACTAGTGATGCGTCCATTTAATTATGCAATTGTTGATGAAGTCGACAGCATATTAATTGATGAAGCACGTACTCCGCTGATTATTTCAGGTGCTGCAGAAGATTCTGCTGATACTTATGTTAGTGTTAATGCTGTCATTCCGCACTTGTCTCCTGCTGATTATGAGATAGACGAAAAACAGCGGACAATTGTTCTTACAGAAGTTGGAAATGAGCATATAGAACAATTGTTGCAAGAAGCAGGGCTATTACAAACGGGAAATCTATACGATATTCAGAATATGTCGATTGTTCATCATGTAAATCAGGCTCTAAAAGCACATCATTTATTCAAAAGAGACGTTGATTATATCGTTAAAAACGGAAAAGTAATCATTATCGATGAATTTACGGGACGTATGATGGAAGGTCGTCGTTATTCAGATGGTTTACATCAGGCTTTGGAGGCAAAAGAGGGTGTGAAAGTCGAGATGGAGAACCAAACTCTGGCATCGATTACCTTTCAAAACTTCTTCAGAATGTATAAAAAACTGTCTGGAATGACCGGAACAGCTGAAACAGAAGCTCAGGAATTATCTGAAATTTATAAAGTCGATACCGTTGTTGTTCCTACAAACGTTCCTGTTGCGCGCCAGGATTTAGATGACGAAATATATCGAACAGCACGTGAAAAATACACGGCGATTATCAAATTGATCAAAGAATGCAGTGCAAGAAAACAACCTGTTCTTGTTGGAACAGTTAGTATTGAAAAATCAGAGTATTTATCATCATTATTAAAGAAAGAGGGTATTCCGCACAATGTATTGAACGCGAGATATCATGATGTAGAAGCAGAAATTATCGCTGATGCGGGAAAGCCTGGTGCTGTTACGATCGCTACAAACATGGCAGGACGCGGAACAGATATCAAGCTTGGTGGAAACCTAGAAATGCGTCTCGCAAGAGAACTTGTTGGCGTTGAAGACGACGAAATTCGTAAGCAAATTCAAGAAAAAGCAGAGAAAGAGATAGCTCGAGACTTTGAAATTGTAAAACAAGCGGGAGGTTTATATGTTGTTGGAACAGAACGTCATGAAAGCCGCAGAATAGATAATCAGTTGCGTGGAAGATCCGGAAGACAAGGAGATCCGGGAGCATCAAAATTTTTCTTATCTCTGGAAGATGATCTTATGCGAATTTTCGGCGGCGATCGTTTGGATTCTATGCTGCAAAAGCTTGGTATTGAGGAAGGCGAAGCAATTACACATCCATGGGTAAATAAGGCACTGGAGAAAGCTCAAAAACGAGTAGAAGGTCGCAACTATGATATCCGAAAACAATTGCTGAAATATGACGATGTAATGAACGAGCAAAGAAAAGTAATTTATGCTCAAAGATACGATTTGATGTCTGAAACTACTGATTTTAGCGAAGATGTAGAGGACATGCGCTTGGAAGTTATCAATAAAATCATATACAACAATGTACCGGAAAACACGCCAAGCGATATGTGGGATTATCAAGTAATTAATGACCGCTTGAATGCTTATTTTGGTTCAAATATTGAGCTAAGTAAGGATGAAAGTATGTCTCGCGACAACGCCGTTGAGATTATTTCAGAGCAAGTCAGCGTAAAAATGAAGAAAAAAGAAGAAACATATACTCCTGAAATGATGAGATATATGGAACGTACGGTTTTATTACGATTGATTGATCAATATTGGAAGGAACATTTGCTTAATCTTGATCGTTTACGTCAGGGGATTTATTTGCGAGCGTATGGACAACGCGATCCGCTCAATGAATATAAACAAGAAGCATTTGCGTTATTTGAACAGATGTCTGATACAATTCGATCAGAAACGGTCAAGACTTTGTCTCTGTTTGAACTTTCGGGTATTTCAAATAATTCTGATCTGGATGATTATGTCCTTGGTGATGACAATGCCAGTTCTCAAAATATGGAC
>CAJOEB010000024.1 GCA_905233775.1 uncultured Alphaproteobacteria bacterium
TATCGTGAATTGTCTTGATGATGTTTTAGAAGAATTTGATAAAGTTATCGGGATAGAAAAATTGTTGGCAGTACATTTAAATGACAGCATTATGCCACTTGCAAGTCATAAAGATAGACATTCTCCACTTGGAAAAGGAGAAATAGGATTAGATGCAATAGAACGTTTTATAAATCACGAACATATAAAAAATCTCCCATTTTATTTAGAGACTCCTGACAATGGTACAGCTCATTTGGAGGAAATAAAATTAATAAAGTCGATATATAAACATAAAATATAAATATAAAAAAGCTATTATTTTATTATTTGTTATTGTTAATGTGTGTCGATATATAAGATGCATAAATAGATTGGTGTATAAACCGATTTATTAAATCGGAAAATGAAAATCCTGAAGATCAATTAATGGTGGAAAATCATCATCGCTTTCTATCGTATTCTTTTTATTATTAGAAAAAAATGTGGATTGTCTTGCATATGATTTGTCCATATTTTCGCTCATTTCATGTTGTTCAATACATTCATATTTCACTGGTTGAGTTATTATACGTCCTTTAATACGATCAATTTTTGTCGGACTACTATTACTAAATGAACATTCAGGCATACTGCTGCCGTCATCTTTTAGGATTTTTAGAGGAGGTGTAGCACAAGGGAATAGATCTTGATATTCTTGTTCTGATGTACTGCTTGCACTATACAGTGAGTATGTAGTGTCTCTTTCATAAATATCTGAATTTTCATCATCTTCATTACTATCGATACTATCAGTATTTGCAGGAAAAAAAGGTGAAGTTAAATCCAAAAAATTTTGTACTTTTGTTTCGTAATCATCTGAAGAGTAATTTTCTTTTGATGGTAGTAATAGAGATGTTGAAACATCAGAAGAAATACGTGATTTACTTGTATATTCATCATCTTCACTTAACTCACATGAGCGATTTCTGGATCCTAGCAAGCGAGTACCTGCAACCATAGGAGAAGTTGTAATGACTAAAGCAGGCATAGAATCTCTTTTTATCGTTATAGAACTTCTTATTGTTTCTGAATTTGCGGCCTGTAATTCGTTTTCAAAAATTAGAAATAAACTTATAACTAAATAACAGTGTAATATTCTTGAGTTCATAATATTGTTTCCATTTTTTCATAAAAAAGTTTTATTACTTAAATACAAAAAAACAACTAATGAAACAAAAATAAAGAATAATACTACAAGGAATGAATATAACTACGTCACTATTATTGCATAATAATGTATGGTTAAAAATAAATTATGTCAATGAGTTACTAGATATTTCCAGAAAAAATTCCTTCCTAATAAACAATCTTATGATAATAATAAATAAATATAGTATAAGCAGCATAAGGATATTTTTATAATTATCCAAAAAATGTTTTTTTACGAATAGCAAGCAATAAAGAATTGTTACTTCTAAAGATCGATTAACTTAATATATGCGAATATATTTTTCCGACTAAATAAAGTGATCCTGTTACGATCACTAAGTCATCTTCTGATGAATTTTCTATCGCTTTGTCCAAAGCATCAATTTGGTTTGCGGTTGCGTATTTGGCTTTTGCTATATAATTTTCGCCATACTCATTTATCGGAAGTACTTTTAGTGTAGTTTCGGTAAGATAAACCTTTGCATAAGGAAGATCGAATAGCATTTTTAGCATTTTTTGGTGATCTTTATCTTTGCATATTCCGATTACAAAATGCGCTTTTTGAAAATGATAATACTTCAAAATATCAATAAGACTTTGAATGCCGTTAGGATTATGATCTCCCGAAAGAAAAATATCACGATTTTTGTATTTAACTAATTGCATTCGTCCGGGCCACTCGACTCTTTCAATTGCCTTTCCGTATTTGTTTGCATTATTGCCGCTGAGATAGTTGAAAGCAGTTAATGCTAACACCGAATTTTCAGCTGCCCGATTACCGGGAAGATTCATCCTAAATTTTCCGAAAGGAGTGCAAACAAAAAATTTCGGATATCTTTCTGATTGATCTACATCTATAGAAAAATCGCATGCTTCTATAAATTTTGCGTCGTATTTTTTGGCATATTCTATAGATAGATTTTTTATTTCCGAATCAAATCTTGTATGAAACACAATATTATTTTTTGAAACAATTCCAAGCTTATTTTTAGCTATTTCTTTTAAAGAATTTCCGAGAATTTCTTGATGATCCATTGCTAATCTTGTTATCACACAAAATTTGTGGGGAATTATATTTGTAGAATCATAAGTACCGCCAAGTCCTACCTCGAAAATAGCGTAATCTACTTTTTTGATTTCGAAAAAATAATAAACAGCCATAAAAGTCAGCCATTCGAAGTGACTAAGCTTATGATCTCCGATTTTTTCTTTTACTGTGAAAAATGCATTACAAAAATCATGTTCTGAAATATCAATGCCATTAAATTTTATACGTTCAGTAGTTTTTATAAGGTGCGGAGATGAAAAAAATCCGATATTTTTCCCCGCATCAATAAGTAACGTTCCAAGTGTTGCGCAAGTCGTTCCTTTTCCATTTGTTCCGGCAACTATAATTACTTTTTCCGGATCTACATTAAAGTTAAGTATATTCATTACATTTTGAAGATACTCAATACTATGAAATTTAGATT
Source organism: uncultured Alphaproteobacteria bacterium (assembly GCA_905233775.1). GTDB lineage: Bacteria > Pseudomonadota > Alphaproteobacteria > UBA3830 > UBA3830 > BNWE01. Next base: position 2,643 of record CAJOEB010000024.1, read on the forward strand.
GATTTTCAATAAAATGTACAACTTCTTCGTAGTTCATATTCTTATCCGTTTGCTGTATGATAACAACAATATCATATAATAGGGAAGATATGCGGAAATTATTCGGCACAGACGGTATCAGAGGAACAGCGAACAAGTATCCTCTTACAATAGATGTATGTTTGAATTTAGCAGAAGCTCTTTTGATAAAATTCTGCAGAGAAAAAGATAGAACAAAACAAAAAGATAGCGGAAATAACATCGTTGTTATCGGAAAAGACACGCGAATTTCGTGCGATATATTCGAACATGCAATTGCGGCAAGATTAGCATCCTTGGGAGCATGCGTAAAACTCATAGGAGTATGTCCGACACCAGCAATATCGATATTAACAAAAGTCATGAATGCGGATTTCGGAATAATGATTTCGGCATCTCACAATCCTTTTTCGGATAATGGAATAAAAATTTTCAACAAACGCGGATTGAAATTAACTGACCATGACGAAGAAGAAATTGAAGAAATTATGGAACAAATCTGTTGTAATAATTATCATGATGAAAAAAATATTATTGGAGATAAGGTCGGACATGTTAAATATACTTCTGAAGAACTAAAACTATACACGGATAAAATTAAAAATTCTTTTTCGTTCGATAAATCAATTTCCGGCAAAACAAAAATTGCGCTTGATACATCCAATGGCAGTTTCTCAAAAATTGCTCCTCAAATTTTCAGAGATTTTGGCTTTTGCATAGTCAACGATTATGATTTTCCTAACGGCATTAATATAAATGAGCATTGTGGCGTAACAAATCCGCAAACAATTTCATCAATGACGACCAATAATAATGCTGATGTCGGAATTGCGTTCGATGGTGATGGAGATCGTTTGCTTCTTTGCGACGAACAAGGACGTTTCTTGGACGGCGACCATATTCTGGCAATATTAGCGAAGTCAGAAAACTTAAAACACACTGAAATCGTATCAACAATTATGTCAAATTTCGGATTGGAGAAACATCTAAAAGAAAAAGACATAAAACTTATAAGAACAAAAGTTGGCGATCGATATATCTCCGAATATATGCAACAGACACCCGAAGCTATTTTCGGCGGAGAGCCTTCTGGACATATTATAATAAAAGAGCATGCGCCAACCGGAGATGGGCTTTTCGCTGCGCTAAAAATATTGGATTATGTCGTAAAATCGGGAAAAAAGGTAAGTGAATTATACGAAATATTTAAGCCATATCCGGTAGTTAGTTGTAATATAAGAGTATCGGATAAAGATGTAATTTCAAAAGCAGAAATCAGCGATAAAATAGAAGAATATAAAAATCAACTTTTGAACAGAGGAAAGCTAATTGTAAGAGCATCAGGAACAGAGCCTTTGATCAGAGTATCAGCAGAAGGCGAAGATAAACAGGAACTTGAAGATATAGTCGCGAATATAAGACGAATTATAGAAAACGACGGAATTATAAGGAATGCCAAATGACAACAATTTTCATATTTGCTGCTTGTTTAGGGATTGTTATTTTTTCATTTTTCTGCGTATTTTTTTCCCAGAGATATAAACTGAAAAATCTAAAAATAAAAGTTCTGGAATTATCCGAAATCGAAAAACAATATCAGTTGCTTCTATTAGAAAATTCAAAACTGCAGGAAAGGTACATACTACATAAAGATATTATTGAGAAATATGAAGAACTGCAAAAAAAATATGCGACGTTAGAACAAGAAAAAGTTTTGTTGGCTGCTAATTTGGAACAAGAACAAAAAAATCTGCAAGAAAAATTAAAGTTACTGGAAAATGCGGAACAAAAACTTTCAGATACTTTTAAAGCAATTAGTTCGGATGCTCTTTCAAAAAATAATTCGACTTTTTTAGATCTTGCGAAATCTGTCTTTGAACAATTTCAAGAAAAAGCGAAATCTGAGTTTTCAATGAGTACGAAATCGATGAATGAACTTGTAACACCGATTAAATCTGCATTGGAAAATGTCGACATAAAACTCGGAGAATTAGAAAAAACGCGTGTCGGAGCATATGAAGCTTTGCGTCAACAAGTTGATGATATGATACAAACACAAAAATCTTTGAAATCAGAAACAAATCATCTTGTGTCTGCTCTAAAAACGCCGACAGTAAGAGGCAGATGGGGCGAAATGCAATTGCATAGAGTTGTCGAACTTGCAGGAATGCTTGAACATTGCGATTTTGAAGAACAACAAACAGTATCGAATGAAGAAAAAGACTATCGTCCGGACATGATCATATATTTACCGGGAGATCATCAAATTATTGTTGACGCAAAAGCACCGTTATCAGCATATCTTGAGGCTTTGGAAACTTCTGATGAAAAAATCAGAAAAGAACTACTTGAAAAACATGCTCAGCAAATCAGAAAACACGTTTCTATACTTGCAAATAAAAAATATTGGGCTCAATTCGAGAAATCTCCGGAATTCGTAATTTTGTTTCTGCCTGGAGAAATCTTTTTTTCAGTCGCAACGCAATATGATATGAACCTTATAGAATACGCAATGCAACAGCGAGTAATTATATCCACTCCAACTATATTATTGGCACTGCTGCATACTATAGCTCAAGGATGGCGGCAGGAAAGCTTAGCAGAAGACGCGAAGAAAATCATCCAAATGGGACAGGAATTATACCAGCGATTATCTGTGATGGCAGAGCATGTCGATCGACTTGGAAAAAACATCAATTCCTCTGTGCAAAGTTATAATTCAATGGCTGCATCATTAGAAAGTCGTGTTTTAGTTAGTGCAAGAAGATTTAAAGAATTAGATGTTCATGAGAAAAATATTGTTGAATTAACGCCAATCGAAGCCAATGCGCGAGTAATGGCATTAAATACTAAGAATTAGAAATAAGAATTAGGAAGAAGAAATAAATCATAAAAATGTCTACGAGTATCGCAATATATCTACCGGATTAATTTTGCTTGCTTTTCGTGCCGGATATAATGTTGATATACAAGATAAAAATAACGATACAGTAACAGTAATTGCCACATCCATAGGACGAATTAATGATGGAAGATGTGTGAGAAAGTATACTTCAGGCGAGAAAACTTGCGTTCCGGCAATGGCTTCTACAAATGCTTGTATTTTTTGTATATTCATTGAAAAGAGAAGACCTATTATAGTTCCAAGCAGAGTTCCGATAATTCCAATAGATGCTCCTGCTATAAAAAATATTCTCATCACTGATTTTGACGCAAGACCAATTGTTCGTAGTATCGCAATATCTTTTTCTTTGTCTTTTACAAGCATAATCATGCAAGAAATTATGTTAAAACTCGCAACAAGTGTAATAAGTGTAAGAATTAAAAACATAACATTGCGTTCAATCTCTACTGCCTTCATAAACGAACTATTGCTTTTCTGCCAATCGGTTATTACGAATTCATTACCGTATTTTGTGTTTATTTCTCGAAAAACATCAGTAACTTTTATAGGATCTTTTAAAAACACAGATATCGTCGTCACAGAATTGTTAATCTTGAATAACTTCTGCGCCATCTTAAGAGGAATAAAAGAGACAGACGTGTCATATTCATGCATTCCCGATTTAAAAGTTGCGGCGAGTTTAAACGTTTTCTTGCGCGGAACAACTCCAAAACCGGTTTCATCCATTTCCGGAACGATCATTATAACATCGCTACCGATAGTTAGATTTGCCCGTTGTGCCAATGAATCACCAATCACAATAGAACTTTCGTCCGTAAAATCATCCAGATCGCCTCTCACGATATTTTCTGCAATGAGCTCTTTTCTTTGCAGATTTTCTTTCGAAATACCATGGCAAAGTGTTCCGCGCACTGTTTTTGTATTCGATATAAGTGCTTGTCGTTCTATAGTCGGAACAGCTTGTGCAACCGAAGAAATTTCTCGCACCTGTTTTGCAATATTCTCGTAATTCGGCAATTCTCGCATAAGATGCATTGAAATATGTCCGTTAAATCCGATAATTCTTTCCGTAAATTCCTTTCGAAAGCCATTCATTACAGATGTCACAATAATCAAAGTTGCAACACCTAGAATAATCCCAATCAAAGAAAACGCTCCTATCGCTGAAATAAATTTTTCGCGGCGTTTTGATTTTATATATCTCCAAGCAATTAGCAGTTCTGTTTTTAACAAAGCAGCTTATACCCTCTATTTTAAAAAACTATAGAAGTACAATAGCATCTTTCCTTATTTTCCAAAATAACATACCAGAAAAACAGTTACAAAATCCGAAAAAAACACAATGCCGACATCGCAACGTCTCATTTTTTCTTCTATTTCTTGAAACTCGGCAACGTTAATCTATCAGTTTCTTTTCATTCCCTACTTCCTAATTCATTGCTATCTTTTGCGTGCGCCAGTTTCTGGCGAATTTTATTCAACGCGTTATTTGCTATATCAAATTCTGATAATGAATCTTCAGTAATTGGATTTTGTGCCCTGTATCCGACATGAGTCATATACATACGTGCTTCTAACATATCTATTAGATCAGTAAATTCCAATCGTGGGACTAAAAGATTTCCTCTATAAGGAATACCTGTTACTTGAGCAATTGCTTTACTCCGATCATCGTCAGGTTTAAGCAGTGGAAATGATGCGCTTTTCGCCAACCTCAATAGGTTATCAGAAGATATGCTAAGGATATTAACTAGTTCTTTGCTTATGTATTCCAGTTGTTGTTTTTCTAAAACCATGGCGGGAGTTAATTCTTTTTGCAAGGTTCCGCATTCTTCATACAATCTTTTACAAGAATCTTGGCATAACATTATCATTTTTATTAAATACATGCGGGGAGCTTCTTGTTTTAAATTAGCTGTCATCAAATCCCGTATAAACATATAACTGCAATCATGAAATTGCCGCTTAGCATATGCAGATTTCAATCTTTCTGAAGTTTGTTTGTATCGATCCCAATATTGCTCGCATTCATCGCGACTACAATAAGGTTGGCCTAATGTTTCTACTTCTTCAACAAACGGATCGTTGGGATGTTCAGCAAAGAAATTAACCATTGCTATGTTCTGTTTTGAAGTATCTCCACTTTTTATTGCATCTTTTAGATCTTCAACAGTTTTGTCCGTTTCTTTCAACTGTTCTATACGTACGACTAACTTTTCCATTATCAATCGATTTTTTTCTATTTTACCCTCGTTTTCTAAACTTGAAGAGCAATAAACAGAGCTACTGCATAGAAATATCCAAATGATAATGTACTGTACTGTTTTAGATAATATGTTTGTTATAAAATTATCATGCATATTTATTTGACCTCTTTTTTTATGACTTATAACAATCAATAATTGCGTTATTTAAACCAAAAGATCAACTATTATGATATAAAAGTTACATACTATTACTAGTTAATATAAAGTAACAGAAGAAAATCAGATAATCTTGCACTTTGCAGAGGATATTATTTATTTCAATGGCAATGATCAATTTTTAAAAAATGAAATCACAACACAAAGACAACCAATTAACCTTCTTCGAGGCTGCTTTCACTTAATAAACTTTTATTCTTCACGTTTTGAATGTGCCGCTGTCATTGGTCTTTGTTGTAGTAGTAATACTTCTTCGATCTTTTTTAGATCTCTATCTAAAAAATCAAATTCTGTGTGTGCTACCGGCGTTATAATACGTGGTGGAGTAAATGTAAAATATGTTTCAAATATACGAGATATTAACGAAGATAATGATTTTGCTTTCTGTAAATGTGGTGTAATTGTTCGAGTTTGAGAATTGGATGCTATCGCAGATGGTGACTTTCCTTTTTCTTCCTGTTCTAAATCCGAGAAACCAAAAGATAATGAATTTAAAAATTCAGATATTTCTTTAATATCGTTATTGATACGTTTGATTTCTTTAATGTTATCTTCCTTTTTCTTTCCAGTATCAGAACATAATAATTGCTCTAAATTCTCGCATCTCTTTTGTAATGCTTCACAATCAGCATTGCAAAGTTTTAATAAAGTATCTATACAAAAGTCTTTACTTTTGCTTACTAAACCGGGGCTTACCAAACCTACAGGAATTGATATATAGCCGCCTGCATTCCTACTTATTTCGAAATAAATTGTCATAAATATACTTAGAAAGAAACAATCATGTTGGTTTTGATCAATAAGATAAGGAATATGTTGTCTAAATTCCGGTTCTAAAAGTTCTATAATTTGTTTATTAGCAGCTTCTATTGTTGGTGTTGTAATTATCTGTGTCGTAAAAATTCCATCTAAGACTTCAAAAAAAGTATGTCCAAGTTCATCTATTTTTGGTTGTTTATCTGAGGGAAACGTATTTTTATTGACGTCACCTTTCGCGTAGTCTCTTGAAATTGAAATGCCGTCATCAAATATAGCTGTATGTGTTTCAAATAAAGTATGTGTTGTTATTTCCTTTTTTGGAGGTGGGACATCTCTATGTATCCGTATACCCCCCCCCTCAATTGACATTATATGTAAAGGAACCATAAAATCTTTTTTTTCTGGATTATCTTTTCTTAACATAGCGGAAGATGCTTCCGATATTTTCGATGCTTCCGAAAATTGAGTAATTCCCGGAAAAATAACGGAAAAACTAATAACAACCAGCAATATTCTTCTTTTTAGATAATTAATCGTCATCAAAAAAACTCTTTTTATAAATTTATACTTAACATTTGTATTAAATTATATATATAATATATGCATATCAAATATGTTATCAAAAATCAACAAAATCTCTCTATGATTTTATCACAAGACATTTCTATTACTTCACCTGTCTTTCTATTTTTTAATTCTACTATTCCATTTTCAATTTTCTTTTGTCCGATGATAATCTGCCATGGGATACCAATCAAATCCGCATCGGCAAGTTTCTCTCCGACAGAAATTGTACGATCATCGTATAAAATTTCTTTGCGAGAAGATAAAGCATCGTATATTTTTTGCGCCGTTTCACTACACTTTTCGTTCTTGGTATGAAGATTTAAAATCGTAGCATCAAAAGGAGCAATCGGTTCAGGCCAGATTATTCCGCGTTCATCATGAGATGCCTCAATTATTGCTCCGACCAATCTTGAAACGCCAATCCCGTACGACCCCATTTCCGGATACAATTTTTCGCCGTTTTCATCAAGAACAAAAGCATTCATTGGCTTGGAATACTTTGTACCAAAATAAAAAATATGTCCTACTTCAATTCCTTTAGACGTCATTAGCTCTGTTTCCGGAATTGGAGTAGTTTTCGGATCGTATTTTTCGTCCGTAACAGCAAAAGTTGTCATCAATTCTTCATCTGAAGCTGTTGGTAATTTTCTATCATAATAGAGCGTACTTTCGCCTGTTTCCGCGAGAATTTGAAACTCATGACTCATATTACCACCGATTGCGCCTGGATCTGCTTGAACAGGAATTGCTGTTACTCCAATCCGTCTGAATGTTCGCAAATATGCCTTAAATATTTTACGATATGTTTCTTTCGCAGCCTCAAAACTAACATCAAATGAGTATCCGTCTTTCATCAAAAATTCTCTGCCCCGCATTACACCAAATCTTGGACGGATCTCATCGCGAAATTTCCAATGTATTTGATACAGCATTACAGGCATTCCGCGATAACTTTTTACATATTTACGGAAAACATCGGTTGCTTGCTCTTCATTTGTCGGACTATATAGAAAA
>CAJOEB010000025.1 GCA_905233775.1 uncultured Alphaproteobacteria bacterium
CCTTCGATTCCGTCAAGAATGCCTTCGTCAATAGATTGTCCGATTGCGAATATAACTGAATCGGTGTTTATGATATCTTTTTCGCCAGATACTGAAAGAATGTCGTTTTCTTCATCGTAATCCATCTTATTTATCAAGATATTATTACCATCGATCATGCCAATTGTGCTTAGACATAAAATTTCTACGCCTTCTTTCAAAGCGTCTTGAATTTCTTCTTTGTGAGCTGGCATATTATTGATAGTTCTACGATAAATTATTTTAACAGACTCAGCTCCAAGTCGTAAAGCCGTTCGAGCTGCATCGATTGCTGTATTTCCTCCGCCATAAACGACAACACGCTTGCCAAGATCAGGCAAAGGCATACCATCTTCTAATTTGCGGAATAAATCCACGGCATCAATTATCGTACAAGCATTCCCTTTTACCTCAATATCGGTTTTTGCTGCTAAAAATGCTCCTGTAGCGATATAAACAGCATCAAAGTCTGCTATTTCATCTTTCAGATGGGTAACACGCTTATTGCAAACAAGTTTTACTCCCATATCAATAATTCGGCGGATTTCTGCATCTAAAACAGCTCGTGATAAACGATATTTCGGCACGCCGTAGCGCATCATACCGCCCGGTTTTATCCTGGTTTCATAGATCGTCACATCATGACCGAATTTTTTGAGAAAATACGCTGCAGATAAACCACTTGGACCCGCGCCAACAATAAGAACTTTCTTGCCTGTTGTTTCGGAAGGAACATCAAATTTCCAACCGCTTTCGAGAGCTACATCTCCAATAGATCGTTCAATAAGATTGATATGGACAGCACCGTCAAACTGTTCTCTGTTGCAGGCTCTTTCGCATGTGTGATAGCAGACACGTCCCATAACTGCCGGAAAAGGGTTATTTTGAACCATAATCTCCCATGCTCTGCGGATTTTTCCTTCTTGAGCCATGGATAACCATCCCTGAACATTCTCTCCTGCGGGACACGTAGCATTGCACGGAGGTAGTCTGTGAACATACTGAGGGCACATAGTCTTCCAAGAACCGGTTTTATTAACCAAACTGGTTTTCGCTTCATCAACTGTTGCGTAAGGTTTCGAACACTTAGACATTTGCAATGCCTCCGCTTAATTTATACTTCTCTATGTTTGCGCTTGCGATCCTTTGCAGTTCTTCCACAGCTTGAGGATTTGCATTTTTTCCAAACAGGTGGGCAAAACGACGCTGCAAACGCAGATATTCTTCGACAGGTTTAACATTTTCGATCGGTGTTGAGCCGACAACTTTACCATTTTCAGCTTCAAAAAGCGGGAACATCCCGCATTCTACTGCTGCACGCGCGATTTTGATAGTTTCTGATGTCGGATATCCCCAACCTAACGGACACGGAACATGTATATGAACGTATTTTGCTCCTCTTATGTTTATTGCCTTTGCGACTTTCTCCTCCAAATCACGAATATTGGCAACACTGGCGGTTGCAACGTACGGAATACGATGAGCAATTGCAATTTCAGGCACGTTTTTACCTGTTCCGATTTCGTTTCCGGAATAAATTGAATTAGGCAGTGTTGTTGCGGTTCTCGCAAGACTTGGCGTAGCGCTCGATCTCTGTACACCTGTATTCATATACGCTTGGTTATCGTAGCAAATATACAAAACATCGTCATTGCGTTCGAACATACCGGATAAAGTACCCATTCCGATGTCTGTAGTAGCACCGTCTCCGCCTTGCGCAATTACCCGAACATCTTTTCCCTGAGCATGCATAGCCGCCGCAACTCCTGTAGCAACAGATGGAGCGTTGCCGAACAATGAATGTAGCCAAGGAACGTTCCAGGCATTTTCCGGAAATACGCAAGAAAAGACTTCCAGGCATCCTGTCGCATTCACAACCGCGATATTTCCCTTCGTCGCGTAATAAGCTGCATCAATTGCACAACGAGCGGCAAGAGCTTCACCGCATCCCTGACAGGCTCTATGTCCGCTGTTTAACGTATTTGGTCTGTCGTAATGCGACTGAATTGAGTTTTTTTTCTTTGATAATCTGCTTCCAATGGTCGAGTTGGACATGTTATTTTCCTCACTCTTTTAAACTTTGCTTTTGCAATTACAAAAATCGTCATTTAGCGGACAATATTCCTTTTCTATGACGTCCTTTTTCAATCCCAAAAACACCATATCATCTTGTTGCTTTTCATTGCTCAGATATTCTTTTATCATCTCTGATGTAATCGCACGTCCGCCAAGTCCGGCAATTACAGAACAAATCTTCACTTTGCTGTTTTTAAGCGCAAGTGATATCTCTTGATACAGAATTCCGCCAATTCCAACGGCAAAAGCTTTCTCTAACACTACGATTTTCTTTGTATTTTTCAGTGCCTGCCTTATAGCCTCACTTGGAAACGGTCTATAACTGACTATCGATAAAACGCCGAACTTTCCGCTTTTCTTTGCGTTTAATTCGTCTACTGTGTCCTTTATAGTTCCCGCAACTGATCCCATGGTTACGATAACTGTTTCGGCATTTTCAAGATTATATTCATGCAAAAGACCTCCGGATTTACGTCCGAACTGTTTATTAAACTGCTGTCCCACGCATTCAACTACAGGAAGTGCATCAATCTGTCTTTTGTGCGCTAAACAACGAACTTCCATAAAGTATTCCGGCGGAACCATAGTTCCGATTGCGGTAGGGTGCAACGGATCCAAATTGATATGCGGTTCATAAGAAGGCAGAAAAACATCGACTTCATCTTGAGACGGCAGATCAACTCGCTCATATGCGTGCGTAAGAATAAATCCATCCACACAAACCATGACAGGACATTTTACTTTTTCAGCAATTTTAAACGCCTGAATGTGTAAATCTACCGCTTCCTGATTTGTCTCAGCAAACAACATAATCCAACCGGCATCCCTTACAGACATTGCATCAGTATGATCGTTCCAAATATTGATAGGAGAGCCGATTGCTCGATTTCCTAACGTCATGACAATCGGAAGTTCAAGTCCTGATGCGTTGTAGACGGCTTCCATCATATACAACAGACCTTGGCTTGATGTCGCCGTGTAGCTTCTCACTCCCGCAGCCTCTGAACCTATCGCAACGCTCAGAGCTGCCATTTCGGATTCGACATTAATATATTCACATCCCTCAAGTTTTTTAGCATGAATAAGCTCGCCTAATCCTTCAACTATGTGCGTTTGAGGCGTAATAGGGTATGCACAAACAGTCTTCGGTCTACATAGAGCAACTGCGCGAGCTACTGCTTGAGATCCTTCTAATTGAAATAACATTACTACATCCCTTCAATAATTCAGTTTGTGATTAACTTGCAAGCACTTTTTCGTAAGCAACCATTGTTGCCGCGACATTTTTTTCAGCAATAACACCAGAAAATTTAGTTTTTATGGCTTCTATTACTGATTCTATTTTTATGGCTTTTGTTAAAGCTGCGAAACTACCAAGCAAAATAGCATTCGGAAGTGGTTTTCCAATGTGTTGTAAAGCGATTTCAGTTGCTCCAACGCATTTTACACTGACATTCTTTTTTGTTAGATTTTTCTGTTCTTCTGCTTCATCTTCAGCGGAATTAATCAATACAAAACCACCTTCAACAATTCCATTAAATGCATTTGCAGGTTTTATTACCGATTTATCTTGAATAATTACAGCGTCAGGATTGCTGATTGGCTCTCTCAACCTTATTTCTTTATCAGAAATACGACAAAACGAGACAACAGGCGCTCCCATTCTTTCAGAACCGAAACTAGGAAAAGCTTGGGCATATTTTCCCTCGAGAAAAGCGGCTATAGACAACATCTCCGCAGCAGTAACAACGCCTTGTCCGCCTCTTCCGTGAATTCTCACCTGAAACATTCGTCCTCCCAACAAAGAAAACACTAAACAATACATAAAATTTTATGATAACGCAATCCGCAAGTTTATGTCGCAAATGTTCTGTTTTTTATGAAATGAAGTATTTTTAAAATATTTTTAAATTTTAGTTAAATTAGTAACTTAATAAACTGAAAATAAATACTTTTTTACCATATATTTACTTATCTATTTTATTATTTCTTTGTCAACTGTTGAGAAAAGTTATGAATATTATTGTACTGTTTATAGTTATTTTCTGTAATACTTTTTCGGTTATGGCTACTATGCCGTCGATTATACCTACAGCTGTACAACCAACATATATAGAAGTGGATCGTATTACTAATTACATAACCACAGAACAATTCTATGCTGCATTCTTTGAAGATAAAAATGTTAAAGGACATTCATTTATCGAATTTTCAAATAATATTGATGAGGCTCAAAAAGAGGAAATAAGACAAATATTCGAATACATTGCAAGCTATAAGATAGGAAAAATGTTGTTGTACAGAATTCTTGTAGAGTTAAAACGTACTTTACCTGGATTATCTCCTGATACGACACAATTAAGGAATCAAAATAAATATATTCATTTAAAAAAAAGCAAAGAGGGGATTTCTTATGATAAAAATAAAAATGTAATCAAATTGCGTTTCGACTGGTTAAACACTTCATCAGACTTTCAAGTAGTAAGAAGGAAGAACAGAATAGATTGTGAAATTGTATTATAGCGTAATTTTGACGAAGAAGCACATCCTGCTATATATTTGTTTCATGAGTTACTTCATTGGTATCATTTTTTACATGATCCTGAAAGATTTTCAAAATATGAAGATGGAAGAAATAGTAATGATGATCTTGTTGAAATGAATAACCATGAAATTGGTAGAATATATTATTCGGGATTAGATTTTTCTCATAGTAGTAAGGAACAAAAAGCAATATCAGCTTCTCCTTGGATGAATGAAATGGACAGAGTTTGCGATTATGAAGAAATGTTAACTATACTTGGAGTTCCTTATAATAATCCTATTAATATAGGTCATGAATCTTTAAGGAATGGTGATGCTTCAAACGGGTATGAATTATCAGAAAACGCCTTTAGATCTAACATAGGCGGTTTACCAATGCGTTTTGGTCATCATAATTTTTCTTTTTATGAAAATAAAAATGTAGTAGAATTAGCAGAAAATGGGAAACGATTTGAGTATCCTGAAATAAATGATGATTATAAAAATGGTATACAGAATATGAAAGTGCGTTCTGGCGGAATTTCAGATGAAGATTTAAATACGTTTATTAAAAATTATTGTAAAGAAAAATTTGTTGGAGAATAAAATAATGTTACGTTTTTTTATATTTTTTTTCTTAATTGTATTTTTGCAAGGAAATATTTTTGGTATGCAATATTATGATGCTTTACGAGCAATGGATAAAGACAATTTTACTGAAGTAGATGTAAGAGACCAAGCTAGAATTACAATAGAAGCTATTATTAAAGAAATTAGTGAGTGTAATAACTATCTACAGAAACATCCTGACGATTCAACATCAGACAATGACAGTGACGTTGAAGGAACAGGATGTAAATATACGAGAAAATTATCTTCTCAGTTCTTGAAAAAAAAACAAAATCTGCTAGATAGATTATATTATTTATCAGTAGGAGAAGGCATAAATCATGCTGTTTCTTTGAAGATTTTTTCGGAAAAATTTGCTAAGACTTTACAAAAGTCTGGAGCATTAAATACTTATCAAAATTACTTAAAAATATTGCAACAATCAGAGCAATAGTTACCTTTATAAAAAATGAAGTTAAAAAAATATTCCTCGCAATAGTCATGAAAGATTAATAAAGGTTTATTTTTTTAAAGAATACAACGATAAAGACTTGTCAAACGCACACTAAAAACGTACAATTATAATAATAAGGAAGGTAATCAAATGATTAATTAAAAATAATAAATAAAAATGAAAGGAGGAAAATATGACAACACAAAATTTAAAAGGATTGGTTCCTGAAAATATCGAGAATATTAATCAGATCAGTAAAAATAAGAGCATATTTCCCAACGTTTGTTTCGTTCTTGCTCTTTGTTTCATGATTTTTGTTAATTTTTTGATGTTTAGATCATTTACCACATGGATGGCGCCTTTGGTAATATTTTTGTTGGAAATGTTTATCATTGAAATATTAAGCAAATTATTAAAGATCACAGAAGCTCCGGTTATAATAAGAATACTTTTGCATCTTCTAAAAGATAAAGGACTGGAGTAATTCTTGATTTGTGATGTTATTATATTGTTATATGGAATGTTAAACATTGTTAATGAGTAATATTGTATGCAACCAATAAAATTATTGCCTCAGCGCATCGTTAATCAAATAGCGGCGGGTGAAGTCATAGAACGTCCTTCATCTGTCGTGAAAGAACTTATTGAAAATGCGATAGATGCAGGTTCAACAGAAATTACGGTGAGAATTGTTGATGGTGGAAAAAACTTTATTTCTGTCGCAGATAACGGTAGCGGAATGGATCGTGACTCGCTTGAAATGTGCATTATGAGCCATGCTACGTCTAAATTAACATCAGAGAATTTATTTGATATACATACTTTCGGTTTCAGAGGAGAAGCACTGCCGTCTATTGCATCTGTTTCGCGCCTATCAATTACGACTTCCGACAATGATAATAATGAAGCTTGGCAATTACAGATGGAAGGTCAAAACAACCTTGGTACCAATCCATCAAGTCGAGCAAAAGGAACAACAATAGAAGTTAGGGATTTGTTTTTCGCAACACCCGCTCGCTTAAAGTTTCTGAAATCAGAATCATATGAAGCAGAAAGGTGCAAAGAAATATTCAACGATCTTGCATTAGCAAATTGCGGAGTTTCGTTCAAATTTATAGATACAGAAAAAGAAAAAGCCTTTTATATCAAAACTAATGATTTAAAAAAACGTGTAGATGATATTTTCGGAGAATCGTTTTCTAAAAATATTTTTGATATTGAAGGAAAGAGCGGTGACCTATCAATACATGGATATATCAGTGTTCCAACATTTAATAAATCAGCATCAAATTGTCAGTATTTCTTTGTAAATGGCAGACTGGTGAAAGAAAAAATTTTTACTGCTGCTTTAAAATCCGCATATGCCGGATTAATTCCACACGGACGTTATGCTGCTGCGATTTTGTACATTGATATGCCGTATGGTGATGTTGATGTGAATGTTCACCCTGCGAAAACAGAAATACGTTTCAGGGATGCAGCAAAAGTTCGATCGTTCGTTGTATCAGAATTAAGAAAAGCAATAGAAACATATGGAAGCAATCGCGCAACAACAGATATGATGGATCGCTTTTATGCTTCTATCAGTAATCCTCTTAGCGCAATACCTACGGGAATTGTATACGGTAGCAGAGAAGATAGCGGAAGAAGTGAAAATGGAAGTAGAAGCAGGAGTAGTAGAAGTAGTTTTGCGACAACAACAGCGGTGACAGCTACTAATAATACTGCTATGTCGACGGTTCCTAATAATGCTGCTGCTACTATGGAAGCAACGGCAAGGGTCATTCCTGAAGCTGCATATGAACCTGAAATTGTCGAACGCCCATGGGTGCAAACGCATACACAAGCAAACACAGGGAGAAAAACGGAAACGCAAACAGCTGATGTATTGGCTTTTCCTAAAAACCCAAAATATGATACAAATTACAATAAATATGACACAAAGTACGATATGTTCAGTAGTAATGGTGATAAATCATCGAAATTTGCTGACTCTAAACTCAATGAAAAAACAGAAATTCGCCAGTTAACTCCTCTTAATGTTGAAAACATGCCTGAAATTGCGGGCAAAGACGCGCAAATATCACTTGGTAATGCGATTTTTCAGGTAAATAATACTTATATAATTGCAGAAAGCTCAGATAGTATCGTTATCGTAGATCAACATGCCGCTGCCGAACGTATTATGCTGGAGGAATTGAAAAATAAATTGAAATTGCAGTCACAAAGTCTGTTAATTCCGGAAGAAATTTCATTAAACAACGCTCAGATCGAATTACTGAAATCTTATAACGAACTACTTATCAAATTAGGTGTCTATATCGAATACAAAGATGGTAATAATAAAGATGGTAATAATACTGATAATATATCGTCATTATCCACAATAGCAGTTACTGCAATTCCTGCTTTGCTGGAAACTTCTGACGCAAAAGCCATGATGGATGACATAATAGACGAGTTATCCACATTCGGAGATACATATACATTAGACGATAAAATACACACTATTCTTTCAACAATATCATGTCATAGTAGCTTGCGTGCAGGAAAAAAACTATCTGTCGATGAAATGAATTATCTATTGCGCAAGATGGAGCGAACAACAAATATAGCGCAATGTTGTCACGGAAGACCTTCATATATCACACTAACATTTAAAGATTTAAATAATTTTTTCGAAAGATCTTGATTAATTTTATATTAACATTATATATAATAGAGCTTAAGACATTAGGAAGACTATGAATAATAAAATAAGGTTGCAACCTCTTTTTGATTTAAATGGACAGGATATCATTGGATACGAAGCTTTGTATTCAAGAGATAGAGAAACATGTTTTCCTAGTGCCGTATCTATTTTAAAGCATATATCTTTTGGAAATGATAATGGTGAATTCAAATATTTTATAAATATGACCAATGAAGACGCAATCGATCCGTCATTTGTATCAAAATTTATTAAAGTATTGGATAAAACCAGTATCGATCGAAAAAGAATTGTGTTGGAATTAAACGAAAACACAGCAACCAACAGACTATCACAAACAAAGAAAAATCTTGGTGCTCTTTGTTCTAATGGTGTACAAGTCGCTCTTGATGATTTCGGTACTAACTTTTCAACACTTGAGTTTATGAGTAAGTTTCCATTAGATATCGTAAAGATCGATAAACAATTCATACAAAATGCACCACGAAGCAGAAAAGATTTATCATTACTTAAATTTTGCATAGAAGTTTCACATGATATTGGTTGTTCTGTCGTTGCTGAGGGAATTGAGACGAAAGAGCAAATGGAATGCTCAATAGAAGCAGGTGCTGAAATAGGACAGGGCTTTATATTTTCCGCTCCAACATTTTCAGAAGGTTGCGTAAACAATCCTTTTATACCACTGACAGAATTCGTAAACTATTTGTCTGCTATTGCTGTTCCTCAACGATCTGCTGCTTAAAATTTTCGATTTAAAATTTGTAGAATTTGTGAAAAAATAATGCATTATGACTTTGCATTTGAATGATAAAATTTATGTATTATGTATTGGGAATAGAATCAAGTTGTGACGAAACAGCGGCTGCTATTGTATCTGCTGACAAACAAATTCTTTCAAATGTTATCTATTCTCAAATAACCGAGCATAAGCAGTTTAATGGAGTAGTCCCGGAGATTGCCGCAAGAGCGCATCTTGAAAAAATCGATATCGTCGTACAAAAAGCATTAAACGACGCAAACCTTGAAATGTCCGATTTAAGCGCTGTTGCCGGTACGTGTGGACCTGGTCTTATAGGTGGAGTGATTGTCGGAGCAACTTTTGCAAAGGGCATATCGCTTGCTGCCAACATTCCGTTTATCGCAGTCAATCATATAGAGGCGCATGCTCTTACAGTAAGACTTACAGAAGATAACATCGAATTTCCGTATTTACTTTTGCTGGCATCAGGAGGACACTGCCAAATTTGTGTAGTTCATTCACACGATAATTTTGAGATTATTGGAAAAACAGTGGATGATTCTGTCGGAGAAACATTTGATAAAGTCGCTAAAATGTTGCAATTAGGATATCCGGGAGGTCCAATTGTTGAAAAAATGGCTTTAAATGGAGATGACCAACGTTTTGAGTTTCCACATCCTTTATGCAACAAAAATTCATCGGATTTCTCTTTCTCTGGATTAAAAACATCTGTTAGAACACTTACAGAAAGGATTTTGGCAGGACATAATGGTAATAGCAATTACGAACAAGATAAATCCGATATTTGTGCGAGTTTTCAGAAAACCGTGGCTGATATTCTGGTGTACAAATTAAATCTTGCATTCGAATATTGTAAGAATAACAACATTCACATAACTTGCGCAGTAATTGCGGGTGGAGTTGCTGCGAACAAATATATCAGAATTCGATTATCTGAATTATGTTCAGAGAAATGCACTCGTTTTGCTGTTCCTCCGATATCTCTTTGTACTGATAACGGAGCAATGATCGCGTGGATGGGTATAGAAAAACTACAAAAGCATCAATTTGC
>CAJOEB010000026.1 GCA_905233775.1 uncultured Alphaproteobacteria bacterium
ATTACAACCCCAGTAATGTACAGCCTGGATTTTCTACATACTGCTTAACAATCTTCAAGAATTCAGAGGCAAGTGCCGTATCTGCGACTCTGTGATCGTATGATAGTGATACGTAAAGCATTGGTCTAACCTCAACGCCATTGTCAGTTGCTATTGGCCGATTATGCATACGATGAACGCTTAATGTCGCAACCTGCGGTGGTGTCAATAAATCCGTACCAATCAATGAGCCATAAACCCCCGCATTAACAACAGTAAATGTTCCTCCCGAAACTTCCTCCACGCTCAAAGTTCCTTCCACTGCCCTACGCGAAAGATTTATCATGTGCCGCTCAATTTCTTCTACTGTCATAGAATCTGCATGTCTTATAACAGGTGCCATAACCCCATCATTTCCGCACGTTATAATTGATATATCGTACGTGTTTTTATATATGATTTCGTTTTCGTGTATATGCGCATTAAACACCTTAAATTGTTTTAATGCTTCTATGCTACCCAGTACAAAAAATGGCGTAAATCCCAAACGAATATTATATTTCTTTTGAAAAGCCTCGCCAAAAGTTTTTTCAAGAGTAAGAACGGCACTCATGTCTACTTCATTTGATACTGTAGATATAATAGCAGACTCCTTCCTTTGCTCGTTTTTGCGCTGAGTTAATATATCAATCGGAACAGTTTTATCTTCCGGCGATGCAAAGAAAGTAGGCTTATTCCAGCTTTCCGCATACATGTCCGCTGTATTATCGGATCGTCTATTATTCAGCAAATCACTGACAATTTCCTCTTGTGATTTTATTTCTTCTACTTCTTGTTCAACAATCTTTTTTGCAAGCTTCTCTTCTTGTTTTACCTCTGTTTCTACTTCTTTTATTGTCTTCTGTACTCTCTTATCTGCATCGTGTTTTAGTTCACGCACAATTCCTTTCAATTCTTCTTTTATTTGTTGCCTAGCTTCAGCTATCATACTGTTGGAAAGTAACTGCATAGAATCGTTTATTTTTTCTTTTGTTTCCTCAGAAAATTTATTCAATATATCTTTCGCAGAATTCTTTATTTCATCATTTGCCTCTTCCCGAATACTTTGCATAACTGAATTCTTACAATTCAAGATTTCGTCATTCATATCCTTTGTAACCTCAACAAGAGTAGCATTCGCAATACTTCTTATTCTCTCAGAAGCTGTACAAAAGATATCGTTCTTCAGTTTTTCCGCTTCTTTCGCCGCAAGCTCTATGGTGTCATGAAATACTTTTTCAGCTTGAAGACGCGCTGCTTTCTTTGCGTTATTCACAGATTCAATAACAATACTTTCTGATTTTCTCGTAGCATTCTTACTGGCTGAATGAATTATGTCTTTCTTGATAGCTTTTGCTTCAGTTTTTGCTTCAAAAACAGCATTTTCTATGATTTCCTTGCCTTTTTTCTCTGCTTCATCTTTTGCTCTATCAATCGCTTTATTACCTTCATCAATCGCCTGTTGTTTGAGTTGCTTTTCAAGTTCAATTGCTTCTAACTTTGCGCTATTTTCAGCATTTTTCAAAATTTCTTCTCTCATTGCTTCAGCTTCCAGTTTTGCTTTTTCCCGCGTCTCATTTAAAAGTTTGGTTTTTGAGTTATCTGCTTCCGCAATAGACCCTTGGATAAGCTTTTGATACATTTCACTGGCATCTTTTGTAGCTTTTTCCTCATACTCTTTCAAAATTTTTTGTTTTATCTCTTCAGCTTGAGCCATCGCTTGCTTTTTTGCTTCTTCCAGAATGTTATTCTTTATAATTTTCGCTTCTTCTTTCGCTTGTTCTTCAGCTTTTTTCATAACATCAGCCATTCTTTTTTCCGATTCCTCATAAAAATCATCCAAAATTTCATCTTCTGCTTCTTCCATAGCTAATTCAGCTTCATGATCAAGCTGATCCCCTACCCTATCTGCTTCTACTGCGTTCAAAGAATAATCATTCTTAGATTCAGGAACTGAAAGTGAGTATGAATTATCAGATGAAGATGTGGTATCAACACTAAGGCTCTTGTTTTCGGATGTATCAGTAGATGCATCAGAAGAAGATTTTGACGCTTCTTTAGACGCTTCCGCTGCTTCTTCCGCATGTTTTTTTTCAACATCAGCTTCTATTTCAGGTGCAATCTCTTCAAGTTCCTGAACTGCGGTTTCTGCTGCACTCTCCTTCTGTATATCGTTAATATCTGCGTTCATATCTGTTTCAATCACGGCGATTTTAGTTCCCTGACTTATTTCTTCGCCCTCTTTTACGCATATCTGTGCCAATATACAATCGTAGCTGGATGTAATTCCGCAAGCTATCTGAGGTGTTTCAGCATCAGCGATAATTTCATTTTTTGAAATTTTATCACCAACCTTCTTATACCACGAAGAAAGCGTTACCTCATCACTTGAATTGTCAAAATTCGGAACAATTATATCAACACGCATAACAATCACCTTAGTTGTTTTCATCAACAAGTAAATCACAAAAACATTGCTTTTTTATTAATTTTCAAAATTTTTTGAATAAAAAATCGAATAAAAAGGATATCATTCGGTCAAAATATTTTATATTGAGTAATAATAAAGATCCCGAATATTATTCGGTAAACAACAAAACATAAGACACTGTGTTTTTTGAAAAATGAATCTACAAATGATAAAGTAATTAACCCAAAAAAGAATGAAAAAATACATCCGACAAAAACTAATGTCCAATTTTCTATAATAATATGTCCCGTAAAAATTTTTAATATTCTAAGAAAACATGCACCGGCAACTGGCAATAAAGAGAGTATCATTGAAAATCTGAAAGCTGTTTGCCTGGAATAATTAGAATATCTCAACATAGAATAGCATGCGCCAAGTCGACTTACTCCTGGTACTATCGAACAAACTTGAGCAATGCCTGTCAATATAGCATCTTTTCTTGAAACTGTAGTAGTTTGATTAGTAACTTCATTAGCATTTTTACTATCACACCACCACATTATCAATGCGAAAACTATCATAGAAGAGGCTAAAACGAATGGTGAGTGAAAATCTACATCCAAAAATGCATCCGCTAAACCAAATAAAATAATAGTCGGAATGTTTGCTATTATTATAGTTAAAAGAAAATCGCGGTTTTGCGACTTCTTATTACAAACAAAATCAATTCCGCCTTTAATAAGATCAAAAACTTGAGACCAAAAAAAAACTACAATAGCAAGTAATGACCCAATATTGAGAAAAATATCAAATGAAAGCCGTTGGTTTGGTAAGTCCTGAAGGCGCGAGAATACAAAAAGATGTGTCGATGAACTCACCGGCAACATCTCTGTAATCCCTTGAATTATACCTAAAACTACAGCTTGTAAAAAAGTCATTATAAATTATAAAAAGAATGCAGAGCTATGCGCTATTCGACAGATACCATACATCGACCTTTAGAATTGCGCGAAAATCTTACTGTACCATCAGCAGTAGCAAACAAAGTATGATCTTTGCCAATTCCTACATTTACACCTGCTTTGATTTTTGTTCCTCTCTGTCTGACAAGGATATTTCCGGCGAGAACGGCTTGTCCGCCATAACGTTTTACGCCTAAACGCTTACTTTCCGAATCTCTTCCGTTTTTGGAACTACCACCAGCTTTTTTGGTTGCCATAGCCTAAACTCCTAATATTTTTTATCTATTCTTGTTTACTTTCTTACTTTATCTCTTCTATTTGCAGAACTGTAACAGGCTGACGATGACCATTCTTTCTGCGATAATTTTTGCGATGACTTTTCTTAAAAATAAAGACCGTCCCGCGTCTTTTTTGCGCAATAACATTAGCTTTAACTTTTACCCCCGAAACAAGTGGATTTCCAAGGACAGCTTTACCATTAACCTCAGTCATGAGTATTTCATCAAACTCTACTGATTTTCCAACCTCATATGGAAGCTTTTCTACGGAAATAAAATCACCTTTCCTTACTTTATATTGCTTACCACCTGTTTTTATAACTGCCAGCATATGTATTATTCCCTGCTTTACCTATCTAAAATATAAAAAGGTGAAACAAAATGTAACAAAATGTAACAAAATGTAACACTTCTGTCGCATAAACTAAACTATTCGTTCATTATTTTCAAGCTATAATAGACTTTTTTTATAAGTACTTTATTAGAGTTCTCTATTAGAGTTCTCTGAGAAAATAGAAAACTGCATTTTGAAACTTTTGATTTTTAGAAGCTAAAAAGAGCAAAAAATGACCTTTGCAAGAACTCTATTATTTGAATAAATTAGACGAGTTATCTGAGAAGTAGGAGTTTTCATGGAAGAAATGAAAGAAGTTGTTATAAAATCGCTGAAAAAAGCAGAAAAAATAATTTTTATATTCCATAAATACGGATCAAGCAAAGAAAAATTTTCTGTTATAGGAAGAAGTCTCTCAAAAAAATTCGATAATGCGGAGATACATATTCCTGATGGTCCGCAAGCTTGTGATGAAGGAGACGGACGCCAATGGTTTCCGTTTATCAGCGAAGACATTTCTGATTGGAAAAATTCATATTACGAAGTTGCACCAATACTGGAAACATATATAAATAATATTCTGAAACAAAATAACCTTAAATATGAAGATGTAATATTAACGGGATTTTCTCAAGGAGCAATGGTTTCACTTATGCTTGGTCTAAAACTCGGAGTAAAAGCCATTGTCGCTTTTTCAGGTCAGCTTCTTGATGCCAATATAAATATGCAACATAATAGAATTCCGAAAATTTTGTTGGTACACGGGAAAAAAGATACAATTGTCCCAATATCAGAAATGTATTCAGCACAAAACGTTCTAAAAAAGAAAAATATAAAAACGGAAATATTTGTAAGTGAAACGGCAATGCATTCAATAGATATAGATATGTTTAAATCCGGAATTAATTTTTTAAAAAATCTTTAATTTTCTAAATTTATATCACTGAAAAAATCCGTATATGGTGTATAATGTCGTCCGATCTAAGGAGGGCATCATGGAGCCTGTAAAAGGCGCGCGAGTAATGAATAACAGCGATCAAATGCGGATTCTCCCACATAATACGGAGGCCGAACAGTCGCTTCTTGGCGCAATCATGCTAAATAATGAATGTTTAGAAAATGTTTCGGAATTTCTTTTGCCGGTACATTTTGCAACTCCAGTAAACGGAAAGATTTATGACGCGATTATAAAGGTCACTTCGCAAGGATTAGTCGCTGATCCTGTAACTTTAAGAGCCTATTTTGAGAAAAATGATGAGTTAAAAAGCGTAGATGGCGGAAATTATCTGATTCAACTTGTTAATTCAGTTATATCTATCACTGGAGTACAAGATTACGCGAAAATAATATACGACTTATATATGCGTCGTCAGTTAATCACACTTGGAGAAGAGATTTCACAGAGAGCTACTACCTTTAATTTGGAAGAAAAAGCCATAGATCAAGTCGAAATCGCCGAAGCAAAATTATATGAAATAGCCACTGCCGATAAACAAGGCGGTTTTGTTTCATTCGCGGGGGCATTGTCTTCAACAATGGACGTTCTTGAAGTAGCATACAAGAGCGACAGTAGCATCACAGGCATAACGACCGGTTTTATTGACATGGATAAATGGACTGGCGGACTTAGTCGCTCAGATCTGGTAATTATCGCAGGTCGCCCATCAATGGGAAAAACAGCTTTAGCTACCAATATTGCGTTTAATGCGGCAACAGCATATTCAAAAAGAGCTGATGGAGGTGGGAAAGTTGCTTTTTATTCCCTTGAAATGTCAAAAGAACAGCTTGTAACGAGAATATTAGCTCAAGAATGTAATATTCCGTCTGAAAGAATTCGTCGTGGAGAGATAAAAGAAGAAGATTATTCAAAATTAGTAGAAGTAAAAAAACAAATAGCTGATCTGCCACTGTTTATAGATGATACTCCGGCACTTACTATATCAACTGTACGATCGAGATCTCGAAAATTAAAACGGCAATTCGGACTTGATCTGATCGTCATTGACTACTTGCAATTACTTCAGGGATCCGCTGATAAAAGAAATGAAAATCGCGTACAAGAGATTTCAGAGATAACAAGAGCGTTAAAAAGTATAGCAAAAGAACTGGATGTTCCGGTTATAGCCTTATCGCAGTTATCGAGAGCAGTTGAAGCTCGTGATGATAAACGTCCGCAATTAGCTGATTTGAGAGAATCAGGATCCATTGAACAAGATGCTGATGTAGTAATGTTCGTTTTCAGAGAAGAATATTATGAGGCCAGAAGAGAACCAACTCCAGGCACAGAAGATCATGCAAAATGGATGGATCGAATGGCTAAAGTTCATAATTTGGCAGAAGTAATGTTTGCAAAGCAACGCCATGGACCTGTCGGAACAGTTAGGTTATTCTTCGATGGAAAATACACGAAATTTGATAACTTATCGGAAAACAGAAAACCTGATGAATTATAATAATTGAATTAATAAATATATTGGAGAGAAATAACGTGCAAAATATTTTAGATACCGTTGAACCATATGTACTGTCTTCTGCAGTAATAGATTTGGATAAAATGAGCAGGAATTATCATAAGGTTCAATCAGAATTATCTTCCGGCGCAGTTGTCGCTGGTATAGTAAAAGCAAATTCATATGGTTTTGGTGCGGTTCCCGTAAGTAAAAGATTATATAAAGAAGGATGTCGTCACTTCTTTGTCGCTACAGTCGAGGAAGGATTAGAAATCCGCAGAGTCTTAAATAATGACGCACAAATATTTCTGCTCGCCGGAATTATGAAAGGAAGTGAACAAATTTGTTTAGAAAATTCCTTAACCCCGGTCTTAAATGATATGAACGAAATTGATCTTTGGATAGATTTCTCCAAAAAAATTGGAGAAAAACTAACAGCTGCTATCCAGGTAGATACAGGTATGGTTCGCAATGGTCTATCTCAAAAGGATATCGAAAAATATCATACAAAAATCACTGACAATATAAATATAGCGTTTGTTATGAGCCATTTAGCATGTGCTGATCTCGTCGGACATTATAAAAATATCGATCAATTAAACAGATTTAAAGAAATGCTTTCATTTTTCGGAAATAATGTAAAAGCAAGTTTCTCCGCAACAAATGGAATATTTTTGGGAAAAGAATATCAGTTCGATATAGTTCGTCCCGGAAAAGCCTTGTATGGATTTTCTGTAAGAGAAGATAAAATAGATACTTTTGAACCTGTAATGGATATCTACACGAGAATTATACAACTTAATACAATTTCAAAAGGTGAAACAATAGGATACGGAGCGACTTTTGTCGCAGAAAGAGATATGAAAACCGTTACGCTTGGCATGGGATATGCTGATGGATTTATGCGAAAATTCGGTGGATTTGGTCATGCATTTATAAAAGGCAAACGAGTACCAATTGTAGGACGAATATCTATGGACTACATGGTAGCAGATGTAACCGATCTCGAAGAAGTCTCAGAATTGCAGATAGGCGAATGGGTCGCCTTAACACAGTCCCCTGACTATACCCTGGAAAAATGGGCATTGCAAATGAATACTCTACCGCATGAAGTCGCTTGCCGTTTAGGTCGTAGAGTAAAAAAGATTTACATAGATACAAAGTAATCGGAATAATCGGACATTAATATTTTTTGTAAAAAAAATGGAAAAAAACACAGAAAAAATAAGAAAAGGCATAATAATAAAAAAGAAGATATCGCAAATAAATAGTAATAGATAAATAACAATAGATGTTTTGCAAAAAAGTGATTTTTTAATATTTGTAGACTCTGATAATCAAACTTGCAAAAATGCCATTTTCAACTTTCACAGAACTCTAATATAAATATTATTTAATATAAGATCGTTGTTTTTTTGTTTCCGGTATTTTTTTCGAAATTTATTTTTATTAAAAAGAAAGAATAGACAAATTTATTTTATGCGATATCATTCTCTTGAAATGAATGAATATTCTTTATTAGAGTTATTGCGAAAGTCATTTTATGCGTTTTTATGTACTCATAATCAGCATCTTACAAATGCCATTTTCGACTTTCGCAAGATACCCCATTATGGAGAAAATAACCAATGAATAACTTACATTACGGAAGCGAAAGATATTATGCAGATGTATTTGAACTTCTCGATAAATCAGGAAAGCATACCTGGAATTGGGCAGCTTTTTTCTTTGGACCATGTTGGATGGCTTATAGAAAAATGTATTTGTACTCCTTGTTAGGATTACTACTAGCTTATCCTGCCATAGGCATATTCGCGACATTCATTTCTGGTTTATCGTGTCTTCTGTTTCCTGTGTGTTTTGCAACCGGTGCATTTGCTTTCGGTACAGGAATGTGGATGCTCTTTTGTATGCCACTAATTGTTCATTGTTTATACGGATATTTCGGAAACGCACTATACTACCGAATTGTAAGACAACGAATATTCGAAGGTTATCACTTAATTGATCAATACAAACCAACCTCAATCACAGCTGGTTTATCTTGCGGAGTATTTGGTTTTATAATTTGTATATCTGATATTATTATAAGAAATATCCATTTTTCTAAAAAAGAACAACAAGAGAATTCTGATCGTAAGATATCCAATCAACATGAAATATCTCAACAAAATATCATTGCTTATCTGAATGAGAACAGACACAAACACTGGGTATCTTGGATTGCCGACATCATTGTTTGTATATGCCTTTTGTCTCCGACAATAATAGTTCCAACAATTGTTTCCCATTACTCCGAACAAAAGATAAATCGTTTTATGAATTTCGATGATTTTTATGATGATTTTAATTTTGGAAATGAAGCCTTTGATTTTTATATAAGAAAATTCTCAAGAAATCATCACATCCATTTTAAAGATTAGTTATAATAAAGCATAAATTCTATTGAAAATGCATTATATATGGGCTACTATCTACTCGTTTTACAAATACTCTTCGTGCGGGTGTAGCTCAATGGTAGAGCATAAGCTTCCCAAGCTTGTGACGAGGGTTCGATTCCCTTCACCCGCTCCATTTTTTTTCGTCATGTATGTATATTTTTTGAGATAAGTATGTTTATTAATAATAAGCTCACAAAGTTAAATATTCAAAAAACGATTACTCTTCTTATTCTAATTTTGACTATCTTCTTTGGTTATGAAATCGGAAATCGTCCTTTCGCAGATCCGGATGAAGGAAGATATGTTGAAATACCTCGTGAAATGGTCGTCACCGGAGACTATATAACGCCACGCCTGAATGGATTGAAATATTTCGAAAAACCTCCCCTACTCTATTGGCTCCAAGCATCAACAATAAAAGTATTCGGAATGAACGAATATTCAATGCGCTTTTGGATCGCTTTTTTCGCAATTTTAGGATGCTTAAGTGTATTTCTCGTCGGACTAGCAAGCAAGTCAACTACAATAAACAAATCAACTACAACAGGATTATTTGCAGCCGGAATTTTAGCAACAAATTTACTTTATTACGCACATAGTCGTCTGATTATATTGGATCTTGCCGTTTCAGTATTAATCAGTGGTGCTTTATGGTGTTTCTTCTTAGCTTTCGTTAGAAAAGAGAAAATACGATATTCGACATCAATAATAATAACAATGTACGTTTTGGCTGCACTTGCATGTCTTACAAAGGGACTTATAGGTGCTATTTTACCGGGATTTGTCGCTTTTCTATGGATTTTCTTTACAAATAATTGGAGAAAGATCAAAGAAATGATCTCCATTCCCGGAATATTGGTTTTCTTAGCGATTTTCTTACCGTGGCATATCGCTGTTTGCGCCAAAAACTCCGATTTCTTCCATTTCTATTTCGTTGTAGAACACTTTTTAAGATATACAACACAAATGCATGCCAGATATCAACCAGTTTGGTTTTTTATACCTATAATTATTGTAGGATTATTACCATGGACAGGATTTTCACTGATTGCACTAAAAGAATCGATAAAACAAAGTTTTCGAAATAAAAACAACTCTGAAAATATTTTCTTAATTTGCTGGATTTTTGGCATTTTCGGATTTTATTCTTTTTCTAATTCAAAACTAATTCCCTATATTCTGCCGATTGTACCGCCAATATCGTATCTAACAGCAAAAATGTTGGCAGAAAGCGGAGTATATTTAAACATAATTCTATTGTGTATCGCTCTCATCGCCTTTTATTTTGCAAAAGGAAGTATTTCCGACGTGACCAGCACATTTCCAGAAGTAAAAATACTCATAATCGCTTTTTCAGTAGTCATTATTATGTGTATTGCTTTACTACTGTTTTCAATATCCTCTTTTAAAAATACAAAAAAATCGACAAGTAACACTGTCATTTTATATATCTTTCTCGCAATGAATATGATGTGGATATTAAATAAAGCTGCACCATTCTATCAAGCAGTAAAAAAGCCATCAGCTAAACAAATGGCTCAAATCGTTCGTTTGAATAGACAACCTGAAGACTTAGTTTTTAGT
>CAJOEB010000027.1 GCA_905233775.1 uncultured Alphaproteobacteria bacterium
TTAAAAGAACGCTTAAAAAAAGGATTGATGCAGCGATTGCTGACGGGGAAAGTGCGTCTTAAGGGATTTGATGGAGAGTGGAGAAAAGTTAGATTAGGAGAATGTTTAAAGATAAAACATGGAAAATCTCAGATAGAAATAGAAGATATTCATGGGAAATATCCTATACTTGCAACTGGAGGTGAAATAGGGAGAACGAATGATTATCTATATGACAAAGAGTCAGTTCTTATCGGTAGAAAAGGTACAATTAACAATCCAATGTATATTGAAACTCCTTTCTGGACAATAGATACTCTTTTCTATAGCCAAATAAAAAGCAACAGTAATGCAAAGTTTTTATATTATACATTTCAAGCAATAAACTGGTATACTTATAATGAAGGTTCAACTATTCCAAGCCTTAGCGCTTCAACAATTATGAATATAAAAATACTTCTGCCCTCTCTTTCTGAACAAACTGCTATTGCCGAAATTCTTACAACTGCGGATGATGAAATATCGCTTTTGAAAAAACAATTAGATGCACTAAAGCTGCAAAAGAAAGGACTTATGCAAAAATTATTAACAGGTGAATGGTCAACAAAAGATATATGTTATCACAGAAATTTGGTAAATATTTAGTATATGCTGATGAGTCAGGAGATCATTTATTAAAACCAAATGATAAGGATTTTCCGTTTTTCGGGTTAGTGTTCGTTATTATAGAACGAGAATATTATGCGAACTTTTTCGTTCCTCAGTTAACTCAACTCAAATTGAAATATTTCCCTACCCCAGATGTAATTTTACATGAACATGATATCAGAAAAGCTCAAGGTGATTTTGCGTTTTTAAGCAATGCTATTAAAAGAGAGAATTTTATCAGAGATATAACTGAACTTATTGAAAATACTCAATTCACTATCATATCTGCAGTTATTAATAAAAACGAATTGCAAAAACAATATAAATCTCCAGAGCATCCCTATCATCTAGCAATGAAATTTTGTTTAGAACGATTCAAATATTTTTTAAGTGATAAGTCGTTGGCAAATAATCAAGAATCGCACATTACCTTTGAATCCAGAGGGAAAAGAGAAGATACAAATCTCAATCTTGCATTTCAAATGCTTTTAAATAACAAAGTAATTCCCAAGAGTTTTAATATCAAAATGCTTTCTAAGATATCTAATTGTTCAGGGTTACAGTTAGCAGATTTGGTCGCTCGGCCTATAGTTATGAATATACTAAAACCACAGCAACAAAACAGAGCTTTTAACACCCTGAAGAGTAAATTTTATCACGATAAAGACGGAAGAATAGACGGATACGGATTGAAGGTTTTTCCTAAAAGCGCAGGAGACTTTCATAAGAAAGCCCCCTAACACCGACCGGGTTCCCCAGTCCATATCTATTAGTATATCATAGGAGTGTATAATATGTCAACTTTTTTAGAAGATAATCAAGCGTTTTGCACCAATCACATTCTTCCTGACTTCGATGAAGCATCTGCCAGTCAGATTCCTGCGGTTGTTCAGCTGATTAATCTTGGATATAACTACATTAGTCGCTCAGACGTAAAAAAGTTACGCAACGACAGCACAAATCAATATATTTTGCGTTCGATTGCTGAAAGAGCTTTGCGGAAAATTAATTCTGATGAAATTTCCGAAAAATCGATTATTGATGCTGTCAATGATCTTGAAAATATGAAGTTCAAAAATGCAGGTGTGCAAAAAGTCAGTGAACAAATTTACTCCAATCTCCTGACGGGCGTTAGTGTATCGGAATTTGTTAATGGTCGGAAAACATCTCCTCAGCTAAAGTTCATCGATTGGAGTAATATTCAAAACAACGAGTTTCACATATGTGTTGAATTCGAAATTTCAGAAGATGCCAATAGACGTCCTGATATTGTATTGTTTGTAAATGGCATTCCTTTTGCGGTTATCGAATGTAAAAAAACATCTGTAAATGTAAATGAAGCAATTGACCAGCATCTGCGTAATCAGCAAGGAAACAATATCCCTAAATTTTTCTTGTTTACACAAATTTTGGCAGCAACGAACGTAAGTACATTCAAATACGGAACTATGCTTACTCCTGCTAAATATTATTCTGTTTGGAAAGAAGAAAATGAAGATGAAAAACTTCTTAATTCATTAAATCCTGTGTCAGAATTGGCCCAAATTAAACAGGATTTAGTTAGAGAAAATTTTAATTACAAAATTCCGAAATCAGTAAGTGAACAGACAAAAGGCCTCTACAATATTCTTCGTCCGGAAAGACTCCTCGGATTAGTTCGAAGCTACGTTATTTACGATAGGAACATAAAAAAAATTGCGAGATATCAACAGTATTTTGCTGTTCAAAAAAGTATGGCAAGAATAAACGGGAATCCAAGACGAGGCGGATTAATTTGGCATACTCAAGGCTCTGGGAAATCACTCACGATGGTATTTTTGGTAAAAATTTTAATTGAGCAGCTAAAAAATCCACGCATTGTTATAGTAACCGATCGCAAACAACTTAATCATCAGATTTCCGGAGTGTTTAATGCTTGTAAAATAAAGAAAGAAGTGATTGAAGCGAAATCTGCTAAGGATTTAGTCAGGAGTCTTAAGGAAAAATCTGTAGATGTGATTGTAACTTTAGTGCAAAAATTCGATCACACCAAAGATAGTTTTACGGATTATGATGATAATATTTTCATACTAATTGATGAAGCACATAGGACACAGGGCGGAGAAGCTAATGCCCGGATGAATGTTATGATGCCGAACGCTTGTCAAATCGCTTTTACTGGAACACCTTTAATGAGCAAAGAAAAAGCATCCTCAGCAGAAAAATTCGGCGGAATTATCGATGCTTACACGATGAAAGAAGCAGAGGAGGATGGTGCTGTTTTGCCTTTGGTATATCAAGCGTGGTATGTGGATATGATTTTGCAAAGTCGCATGCTGGATGAATTTTATAATTCCATTACAGAGCCGATGACGGAAGAAGAAAAAAAGAAATTTGAGCGAGAAATGAATCTTGCAAAAATGATAGAAAATAATTCTTCACGTATAGAGGCAATTGCTTTAAGTGTCTGTAAACATTATAAGGAATTCTTCAGGAATACGGGACTTAAAGGACAAGTTGTGGTGCCTTCTAAATATGCAGCTGTACTTTTTCAAGAAGCTCTGGAACGAATAAGCGATATAAGAACTGCAGTTATTATTTCGGACACAAAAGACGACAAAGAAAACAAAAGCCTACCGGAAATGAAAGAAAAAGTCGCAAAATACATTGCGGAAGAAAAACGTCGTTATGGTTCTTTAGAATTGTATGAAAAAAATATGATCGATAGTTTCAGAGATGATCCTGATGGTGTAGAGCTTATCATAGTAGTAGATAAATTGCTGACAGGATTTGATGCTCCAAGAAACACTGTTTTGTATCTCGCTAAGCAGTTAAAAGACCACAATTTGATGCAGGCGATAGCTAGAGTTAATCGATTATTTGATGGGGATAATAAAAAACCGATAAAAACTAATGGAATTATTATTGATTATTCGAAAAATGCCGAAAATTTAAAAAATGCTATGGCATTGTTTGCGAATTATGATCCGGAAGATGTGAAAGGTACTTTGGTATCGACAGAAGAAAAAATCAAAAGCCTTCAAAACATTTACGAAAATTTGTTAGATACATTTAAAGAGCAATCAACTACCGATGATTGTTTAAATTTACTAAAAACCAATGAAATGGTTCGTGAAAAATTCTATGAGGAAGTAAATAATTTTATCAATAACTTTTATGTTAGTATTTCTCTTCCTGATTTCAGTCAACATTTTTCTGCAGACAAATTGAAAAAATACGGCCTAGAACTAAAAAAATTCGTGGAGCTAAAAAAATCAGTAAAAACAGCTTTGGCGGAAAAAATAGATTTTTCGAAATATTGCGCTCAACTTCATCAAATTTTAGATAGATATGTAGGAGTAGAAAAAGTTGAACAACTTTCAAAGACGATTAATTTATCAGATGTAAATGAGTTCAATAGATTTGTTGAAGATCAGGAAAACGGTATGTCAGATCGATCGAAAGCCGAAGCAATTGCAGCACAAACGGAAAAAATTATTACAGAACGCCGTAAATCTGATGAAGTTTTCTACAGCAACTTTTCTGATAGGATAAACGTTCTTCTCACTAACTTACGCAATGCGAAACATAAGGATATTTCCAATTTGCTCGAAGAAATGAAAAAAATCCAACAACATGTTTCTGGTTATGAAAATGAAGATATTCCTGAAGCAATTAAGAATAAAAAATATTTGCATCCTTTTTTTAGAAACCTTCGACAGTACTTTGAGAATGAAAACGAAAAGAACTTTTTGAAAATCGTAATAGATATTGTTGGAATCATTCAAAAGAAACAAATTGTAGATTGGTGGACGAATAAAAATATCAGAAATGACATAATCAATGAAATATATGATTACTTGTTTGATAATGCTATAAGTGATAACGTTCAGCAAATTAAAAATGTTGGAGAAATATCTTGGACATTAGCAGTAGAAAATAAAGAAATTTTATGAACAATACGATAGATATTCCGTACAAACTTATTCGGGAAAGAAGAAAAACATTGGCAATACATGTTATGCCTGATGCGTCGGTAATCATTAAATCTCCGAACAAGACTAAAGATGAAGAAATCAGAGATTTTTTTAACCGCAAACGTCGATGGATAGAAAAACAGATCGCTTTCTTTAAAGAATGTCGGCGCATGAACGGCGAAATTGTAAGCGGAGCAGAATATTTTTTTCTTGGAAAACAGTTTCAAATAATTATCAAAAAAGCAGAATTAAGAGAATATGTAGATATTGAGCATTGTAAATTGATTATCCATAATTTTTTCCCTAAAAAAACTGAAAGATCTGCTGATATATTCCACAAATGGCTTAAAGAAGAAACTGAAAAACAGTTTTCATTGTTGTTAGAGAAATGTCTTCAAAAATTTCCCGGAATGCTTGCTCCTAACCTCAAAATTCGTCTTTTACATAGAAGATGGGGAAGTTTTAGTACTAAAAACAATATTACTTTGAATGCTAACTTAATTGCCGTTGACAAACAATATATAGAATATGTTATTACTCATGAGTTGTGTCACTATTACCATATGAACCACTCATCAGCTTTTTACAAATTGCTTGAATCGAAGATTCCAGACTGGAAGGTATTAAAAATAAAACTTGAGAAAAGTCCTATTATAAGATTGTAAGTCTATTGTCCACCAACTTTTGTCAAAGATAAGTACAAATGGCAGAATACCCACTTTTGTAAAATAAAACAGTGCATGTACGCTAAAGTCATGTTTTAAGTATGACCTGGTAAGCGGTCTGATTTGTTTTTATGTAACTTATTGAAAACGAAAGAAAAACAGTTTTCAAAAAACTCTTCAAAAAAAGTTATGTTTTTAGTATGACCACCTCCACCATTTCTTTTGTAAATAACTGTGTTTTTGAATTTTCTGTATGTGTCAATCTGTCGTGAGACTCGCTGTAACAGAGAGTTTAACGGCATTTGCTTTTGCATTTAATAACGATTTGATGTAATTTGCATATTCTCCAAAGTTGCAAAAAGTTCTCCAAAAGCCCGATTTTTCTCCAAATGAAGTATAGTGGAGAATTTTCTTACTATACCTCATACAGAGGCGATACGGCAATTTTTGTTAAAATACGATTAAATTTTCCGTGACTTTCGATTGGGGTAGCGGGTCATAGTTAAAACAGGAATGAGATTTATGCTGGAATATAAGAATTTCAATGTCGTTTTAATAATGGATTTCGCATGCTGATGTAAGAATTACCTTGTATTCGCAAAAACGCAATAAGCATCTGAGCTACAAATAAGTTACGACCATGCAAAAATTTGGACGGAGCAGGTATACTACGCAAGACTAATGATATATGAAATGAGAAGACATAACAATGCCTAAAATTTCAATATCTTTCCGAAGCTCAAAGCACTTAAATTAATCATCCAAGTTAGATTTACTATTTATTAACTTTATTGTACCATAATTAAGTTAGGTGAGGTGTAGGTTTGAATATGATGAAAGTTATTATGTTTGTGTTTAGCCTGCTGTTGATGCCTGAAGCTAAGTCAATGCATTTTCCATTTGCGGAGTTTCAGCATTTAGATAGGCAGCATCGACCAAGAGAAGCTAGTGTATATGATAGTCTAGCGACAGAAGAGCAAGCGTATTCAAAATTTTTAGAACATATTGATGTCACTGGAACTTTAATAAATCCAATGTCTAGAGAAAATAAACTTTTTAATGAAGCTATGCATCGCATAATAAGTAATCCTGTTGGCTTAGAATTAATAAAAATTATAGCCACAAAACTAGAAAGAAAAAAAATAGTTTGGGAATCTATACTAGCACAAGCCGAAGAAATTAAGAGGCAACAACACAACGTAAATGCAGAAATTACAAAGCTTATTAGTCGTGATCCAACCGCAAGTACTGGATTAATAAAGGGAGAATTTTATAAAGCAAAAAATTTTTTAAGATTGTTGTTACGACCTGGTAACCCAAACAGCTATGATATAAATACATTTATTACTGGTTCTGATGATATATCAGCTATTATTAATACTAATTACTCGGCATCTGATCAGTGGTCAAGAAATGCGGAAGAACTTGAAACGAAAATAGGTGGAATACCATCTGATAATAGTTGGGGAAGTGTTAGACACAACGTTGGAGATTTTGCTAAGGTATATGAAAATATAGATAAAATTATTCTTAGGGCCAAAAAAGTTTTAGATTCGAGGAAACTTTTATTTGAAATAGGAAGTAAAAACTGTTTTCAACCGCACATTAATTCCCAATGTAAGGTGACAATAAATTTTTCCTTATACAAAGATAATGGATATAGCCAAACAGGAGGTCATTATTATATTTCTTCAATTTTGGACGAGAACAGCGTTATTTTAGGTTGTAAGCAAAAAACACTACATGGATCGATTTTTCACGAATTTTTGCACGGATTACATGAAATCGAAGGAAGAAGAAAGTCTCAGGATGATGCTTTGTTATTGCTATACACAGATCCAATTTATAGGAGTAAATGGTCAAATGATGAAGAACTTTTGAATATTACTGGTGTATTTTATGAGATAGACACGTGGATGGTTGATCCCATCAGCATACGACGCTTTGATATGTCTCAAACAACACTTTCAGTGATAGAAAGAATGCCTCGGCATTTGCATATAGAACCTAAATTAGAAGAAAAAACAGTTTTATCTGCGCCAATAAAAGATGAACGAAAAGCCGCAGAGGCAATAATGAAAGCGCATGGAGGGGATTTTATCTTAGAAATAAAATAATTGAGCATTCTTGTTATAAATGATAATATAAGGGTGTATAGGAGAATTGAGATGATTAGATTTTTATTTGTGTTAACGTCGTTTGTATCAGTGTTAAGTTCTGAATCTATGGAGTCTTACATAGAAGGAAAGCATGATTTTGTAAGAGGAGATTATCATACGTGTGTAGAAAAGATGTCAGATATAATTTTGCGTGCGCACGTTCCTGCAGTAGTAGATTATGCGAAGACGTTTTTACATGTATTTTTTTCAAGAATGAAAGAAGAGGATGATAAATTGATTCTTTCATCCCCTGTCGATAGTAAGGTAAAAGATGTGAAGGATGATGATCTTACTGTTGAAAAAAAACAGTCATTATCTTTGGTTGCTACATCCAGAGGAAAATTATTATTAGAAAGTGATAATTGGAGTCAGGCAAAAGAATGGTTATCTACCGCTCGTGATCTTGATAGTACTAATATAGATGCTTCTTGCTATCTTCAAGATATAGAAGAAGTCGTCATACAACCTCAGACTACTGCACTGTACCCAGCATTTGAAAGTATTGATTTGGGGGACTAATTTTCCGTGTGCCTGGTGGGGGATGAGCCTTTGTTTTAGTAAGGTTCCTGTGGTATGTGGTGAGTGTTTTTGTTATAAATTTGTAATTGTCATTTTATAAATTGATATGAATTGTGGTTTATGTATTTCCTCAAAGTTGTACGCAGTTGTATGCGTAAGATGGGGCGATGTTACAGATTATAATATGTGTATGGAATAGTATTATCATCTTGTAAACCACTCTTCTTGATCTTTCCACAAAACAGGCACATTTCCGGCAATAATATCTTGAATCGATACATATTTCGGCTGATAACCTTCCATGATCATGAGTTTTAGCTTCGGAGATAAGTTATTCAGCTGCAGAATACCGCTCAGATATCGAGGTGTGATGTTATTGAGCTTGCAGAACTCACGAAATGTCAGATCGGGATTTTGTTTCAGGCGTTTGTCCATGCTGTATGCTTTCGCAAGCAATTTTGATAACGGTGTTACAACGTAAAAATCTTTCGGATGCATGAAGTATGTGTGGCTACCGGATTTCTTTTTGCAAATTTTGATTGGAATGACTACTTCTTGCTGCAATGATTTCATGCGTTTTCTTCCTTTAAGATAGCTCAATTAGTAAGCGATTTAAGCCATCAAGATTCAGATTCATTTTCAGTCCGTTATTTTGTATCTGCACAAAATTAACGAGTTGCTTCACGATTTTTCGCTGCTCAGCCTGATACAAATATCCCCAAACATCATTGAGATTTTTCAGTGCGTCCAGAACCTCTTCGTGGCTTATTTCTTTGTTTTCTTCAGCCAACTTATCGACGTGAACTAAGATTTCAGGAGACTTCAATATACGAATAATTTCGTTCACGACTTGTTCTTCGACCGGTCCCGCAGGAACGGTTTTAAATGCGGAATTGCATGATTTGCATTTCTGATGTTTTTGACAAACATAATAGCGATATCTCATGCCGTTTTTCACGCAATAACTCGGAATCATCGGCGTGTCACAGCTTTCACAACGAATTATTCCCTTTAAAAATGATGGCGACATCATATTCTCACGCTTTCGCGCGCCACCTCCGTGTTTGCTGAAAATTTCCTGCACCTGCTCCCACTCGTTTTCAGGAATAATCGCTTCGTGCTGTCCCTGATAAACCTGCCCTTTGTGTGTTACGCAGCCTTTGTAATATGGATTTCGCAGAATATGCAGAACAGCGTTCGGCTGAAATTTCCCTCCGCCGGTAGTTTTTCCGTTACTGAGATGCCTTATTTTGGTTCTGTATCCGCTGTTGTTCAGTAAATCAGTCACCATGAAATACGACTCAGTTTCAGCGAATTTTTCATAGATAAATTGGATTATCGGCTTTTCTTCTTCGTTTATGATCAAGCTTCGATCCTTGACATTGTAACCCAAAGGCGGATTTCCGCCCATCCACATGCCTTTTTTGAGCGATGCAGCGAATTTATCTCGGATGCGTTCACCTGAAAGCTCTCGTTCGAACTGCGCAAAACTCAGCAAAATGTTCAGCATTAATTTTCCTGATGATGTGGATGTGTTGAACGACTGAGTTACAGAAACAAAACTGACGTTATACTTATCGAAAAGCTCTACAATCTTTGAAAAATCAAACAAAGAGCGGGACAAGCGATCGATTTTGTAAACAACGACCATGTCAATCAAACCTGCTTTTATGTCCTCGAAAAGTTCTTTCAGAGCTGGTCTGTTCATATTTCCGCCTGAAAATCCGCCATCATCGTAATGTTTCGAAACCAAACGCCAATTTTCATGAATCTGACTGGCGATGTAATTTTCACCTGCCA
Organism: uncultured Alphaproteobacteria bacterium; assembly: GCA_905233775.1. Lineage (GTDB taxonomy): Bacteria > Pseudomonadota > Alphaproteobacteria > UBA3830 > UBA3830 > BNWE01. Next base: position 9,727 of record CAJOEB010000027.1, read on the forward strand.
AACGTTGGGCATCAAGGCTGTTGAACTCTTGCTCAAGACCGTCTTCACAGGATTTTCTCGTGTAAACAGCACATCTGATTAATTTCTGTTCCATTATTTACTTACTCCAAAGAATTTAAGACCGTTCCACTTAGTTCCCGCAATTTTTGTGGCAATTGCCGAAAGCGATTTATAAACAG
>CAJOEB010000028.1 GCA_905233775.1 uncultured Alphaproteobacteria bacterium
CTCAAAGTATCATCGAAAACTTTTTCGATACCGGCAATTCCTATATTATCTACATCTGTTCCGCCAATGACGTGAGAAAGTAAATTTTTATCCGGATAAGCTCTTCGTTCGGTTTTTAGAAAATGCAATCCAGGAATTCCCAAATTTAAAACAGCTTGTTCTTGTAATGGAGAAAGATTTCGTTTTATCCATAAAAATTTTTTCGATGATTCTATTTTTTTCTTTAATTCTTCTTTGTTAATTTCATTAAATACTGATGCGATTTTATCTACAGCTTCATTTATATCTAAAATTTCATGTGGATAAGCAAAAAGTGAAACAGTTGGTAAGCTTGTTGCTATTACTACTCCGTTTCTATCTACTATGTCAGCACGAGAAATAATTGTCGGCGGTAAATAATTTCGTGTTGCTTGGTCTTTGCCGTTTATAATCATGATATGAGCTAAACGAACTATTACTACGGCAAATAAAAATACAAATACACTGATTGCAAATAGTGTGCGCCGCTTTGCTGTTTTTATACCGCGATAAGCCAAGGAATAAAAATTTTGTCCGAATTCGTTATACATTAATTTTCTTCCATTGAGGCTTTGTTTTGTGCTTCGCTTGTATTTTTAATCATATTCATATCATGGTTTTCAGAATTTCCTGATAAAATTTCATCAACCAATTGAGATAATCTTTTTGTGCGTTTGTAATTGCTTTTTTCTGAATGAAATAAAGATGAATCAAATTCTTTCAGCTGAGAAACATCCATTTGTTTCATATCGAGAAGATGTCGTTTCGTGAGAGCTTGTATGCGCTCCGGAGATGTTAGCGATTTCCATTCTGCTTTCAAAATATGTTGATTTTTTCTTTCTTCAATTATTTGTTTTTTTGCGTAACGTATCCTATCCTCGATATCAACAACTGAATATTTTAGATAAAATAGCCACGTGCATATTGCACAAGTTAAAAATACGAAAAAAACCGTTGATTTCTTTGTTATCATTTTGTTTTCCGAAAAAACATCGAATTATAGCATATAAATACCTCGAAGTTTAGCGGATCTTGATTTTGGATTTGAATCAATTTCACTTTTCGATGGTGTAATAGGTTTTTTATTCAAAAACTGAAAACGTCCATTGCTATTCGCTACTGTGGATTTAAAAAATTGTTTTACAATTCGATCTTCAAGTGAATGAAAGCTTACAACAATAATTTTCCCTCCGTTATTTAGAATATCAACAGATGTTTGCAAAACATTTTCAAGCTCATCGAGTTCACGATTAACGAAAATACGCAAAGCCTGGAATGTTTTTGTCGCTGCATCTATTTTTCCGGATTTTCTTGTTCGATCTCTAATGACATTAGCCAGATCTTCTGTTGTCTTTATTTTATCCAAGTTCTTTTTTATGCTTTTTGCAATTCCTCTGGAAAAATGTTCTTCACCGTATTGGTATATGATATCAGCTAAATCTTTTTCAGAATATTTTCGAATAACATCGAGAGCATTTTCTTCACATAATCCCATGGACATATTTAACGGTCCGTCTAGACGAAAAGAAAATCCACGTTCCGGATCAGATAATTGGAAATTGGAAACACCTAAATCTAATATAATGCCATCGATACGTGATTGTGGAGAAAATTCTTTATATTGATCAATAACTGATTTTATTTCACTAAATTTCGCATGAGAAAAAGCGAAACGTCCGCTATATTTTTCATAAAAATCTTTTGCAAATGTTTTTACAAACGGATCACGATCGCATGCAATAACTTTACAATTAGCAGCTTCCAGAATTGCGCGAGTGTATCCGCCTCCTCCGAATGTTCCGTCAAAATAAACAGCGTTATCTTTTGGCTCAAGTGTATCTATTACTTCATTTAAAAGGACAGGAATATGTTTTAACATTTTGCAAAATTTTTCACAAAAAACATGAAATTATAAAAAATACTGGGATTAAAATTCCGATTGACCAAACCATGTAACCAATAAATGATGGAGCTTTTACGCCATAATTTGCGGAAATAGATTTTACCATGAGATTTGGTGCGTTTCCTATATAAGTTATAGCTCCCATAAATACGGTCGATATAGAAATTGCGGATAAAAGATTTGCTTTTATTGTCATGAGTTCAATTGCGTTTCCGGATAACATATGGAAGAAAATCAGAAATGTTGGAGCATTATCTAAAATCGATGAAAGTAGTCCGCTTGCCCAAAAACATCTGCTCGCAATTATTTCATTGTTTGGAGCAATCCAATCAAAAATAAATTTCAGCGATCCGTTCGTTCCTTGATGAAGCATTGCGATAATTGGCGTTACCGTTATAAATATGCTGGCGAACAAAGTCACTATTTCTTTTATTGGTTCGAATGAAAATGAATTTCTTTCTCTTATTGTGTGTGGTGTAATTTTGAATGATATTATTGCAATGATTAATAAGATTGTATTTCGTATTAATGATGCATAAGAAAATTTTTCTCCAAATAAAGTGAAATAACCATCGAAATTACATAGTATAACTGCCGCGAGTATTCCAAAAATTAAAACTAAGTTTCTTCTTCCTCTGAAAATGATATGTTCTTCGTCATTTTTTTTCGTTTGTGGAAGTACATCATATTTTAATAGTTGATGGTCAATTATAAAAAATATCAAGCAAAGGAAGACAGTAGTAGCAAGCTGATATCTATAAAGGTTTTTGATGAACCAAAAAAAATCTATACCTTCCAAAAAGCCAATGAAAAGGGGAGGGTCACCGAGAGGAGTTGATATTCCGCCGATATTTGCTATGAGAAATATGAAAAAAACGAGCAAATGAGTTTTATATTTTCTGTTTGTGTTAGATCTCAATAAAGGGCGAATGAATAAAGTAGCAGACCCTGTTGTTCCTATTAATCCCGATACCAAACTGCCGAAAAATAAAAAGCAAGTATTAAATAAGGCGCCGTTACCTCTTGGAAAATCTATAAAAATTCCTCCGGAAACAATATATAGCGATGATATCAAGATTATAAATGGAATATAATGGTCAAAAATCGGTTCAACAACAGCATCGAAAATTTTGTTAATGCCAAAAATATGCGCTATAAAAAAAAGATATATTAACGTCCAAAAAGCAGGAACATATCCTCCATGTTTATGCCAAAAATTTTTACACAACAAAGGAAGAAAAGACATGGAAAAAATAATTCCAAGGAAAGGAATCGTCCACATCAAATTTGAAAATTCCATTTACTGTTTTCCTTCGTGTTTCCTGTATAATTTTATTTTCTGTATCACTCATAAATTACTTTATAATATTTTTTATAATATATATTGGTCTTTGTTTCGTCTCGATATATATTCTGCCGATATATTCGCCAATAACTCCGAGAAAAATCATTTGTATACCTCCGAGAAACAACATCGCTACCATTAATGAAGCATATCCGGGAACATCTATTCCTTGAAAAAACACTCTAAAAGTTATCCAAATACCGCGAGCGAATGCCAACATAGTTACAAAAAAACCAACGTATGTGCATATTTTAAGCGGAAATGTTGAAAATGATGTAATACCATCAATTGCATAGTTCCATAGCTTCCAATATGACCACTTTGTTGTTCCTTTTTCTCTAATCGGACGTACATAATCTAAATAGGCAGTTTTAAAACCGGCGAAAGAAAATAATCCTTTCATAAATCGAGTTCGTTCGGGAAATTCTTTTATAACATCCACTACTTTTCTGTCCATTAATCGAAAATCACCAACATTTTTCGGAAGCGGATAATCAGAAATACGGTTGTATATGTCGTAGAATAAATTTGCAGTTATTTTTTTTAAAAAAGAATCACTTGAACGATCGGATCTTTTTGCGAGAACAACATCAAATCCTTCTTTCCATTTTTTTATCATATCAGTAATTAATTCAGGAGGATCTTGTAAATCGCAATCCATCGGGATAACGCATTTTCCTTCCGAAAAATCCATGCCGGCGGTCATTGCTGCATCTTTTCCGAAATTACGCGAGAAATCCACAATTTTGATTTCCGGATGTTCTTTTTTTTCAAGTAAAAGTTTATCGATAGTATTATCTTTGCTTCCATCGTTTATGCAAACGATCTCAAAAGAACACTTACTACGACGTAATATCGGAATAATCCTTTTGAAAAATATGCTTACAGATTCAGATTCATTATAAAATGGCACCACTATGCTTACATCCATTGGAACACCTATTTATTTTTTGTATTCACATTTCACTTTTTTATTAGTTCAGTTACTTCTTCTGTATCTGTATCTTTTTTTTCGCCATAATTATTATCAGGTGATAGTCTTTCTATTTTTTGCAGAATTCCTTTATTATCAAAAGTGAGACGCACAGTTAATTTATCTGCCATCTCAACATTTCTGAATGCAATTTCTTCTGATCGTGCGCCCATGTAAATCCAAATGTTCTCACCTTTTTGCAATGATGGTGTACCACATGCATTGTATACGTCGGTCGTTTTTGTTTTTCCGACAGTAAACGTATCGATTTTTTCTGCTAAAGTGATATTTCCGCGAGAATTAATTTTAGGCTGACATCCGCAAACGCAAAAAAGGAGTAAAACAAACGCAGTTAATTTTTTCATTTGATTTTCTTCTCATTAATAAATGATCCAAGGTGTATTAAAACATAGTTTTCGCAAATAAACAATTATGCGGGTATGTCATTAATATATGGGTATGTCATAAAAATAGAGTTTTTGTGAAAGTCGGAACTGTATTTCGAAGTTTTTGATTTTCAGAAAATGAAAAGAGTTAAAAATGACTTTTGCAAGAGCTCTAACGAGTATGTTATGAAAAGTAGCAATTTGTTATAAAATAATTTAAAATTAAAATGATAATCAGTGTTGTATTTGTTGTGAGTGTTTTTTGAAATGGATAGCGCGCTTTTCTATTTCATATTTAATGCAGTGATAATTTTTTTAGTTATCGCTGATCTGTTTTTCCCTTCGAAATACGCAATATATCTCACATTTTTTTGGCTGTTTGTTGGATTGGCTTTTTCCGGTTTTGTGTATGTGCATATGGGAACAGATCATTTTTATGAGTATCTTAGTGCATATTTTGTAGAAAAATCATTGAGTGTCGATAATATTTTCGTGTTTCTATTAATTTTTGAAAAGTTTGGTATAGAAACGCGTTATCAAAGAAAATTGTTATTTGCCGGAATTTGGGGCGCGCTTATTTTACGTGCTTTAATGATATTTGCAGTGTCAGGTGTGTTATCTGCATTTCATTTTATGATTTATGTTTTTGGTGCTTTTATATTTTTGATGGGATTAATGTCATTCATCAAAAATAATGATAATAATGATTTTGATAATGTTTTTAATTTGAAAAAATATTTCAATGTATTTCAGGGAGATCACAGCGGACAATTTTTTATAAAAGAAAACGGAAAATGGAAGACAACTATATTAGTTGTAGCCGTTATTTGTATAGAAATTTGTGACATTATTTTTGCCTTTGATTCCATTCCTGCACTTTTTTCGATAACACCAGATAAAGCGATAATTTATACATCGAATGCATTTGCGATAATCGGGCTTCGTTCTTTATATATAGCATTTGCGTTTGCGGTAAATAGGTTTCATTATTTGAAGCATGGGGTAGGGGTAATTTTATTGTTTATTGGCGCGAAGATGATTTTTTCTGATTATATTGATATTTCTCCGTTGGTTTCTTTGATAACGATTGTCGGAATATTATTTATTTCATTTTGTGTGTCAGCAATAAAATTTCGTTTAGTGAAACAGTGATGAGAAGTAATAAAAAATATTGGAACAGTAAACAGTGATAAGATAGGAATAATAACAGGAAGAGTAAAAATGAAGTTTTCAGTCGATACAGAAAAATTTTTATCAAGAAAGAAGATTTCGTTTAAGCATTTCGCACTAATGTGTGTGTTATCTGTTTCGTTGGTTTGGATCGTGATATCGGGTCTGTTTTATGAAGACTATTTCCCTATAGTAACTGCTGTTATTACTTTAATTTTATGCTATTCGTTTTATAAAGAAATTCAGAAATTACATAATCAAAACCAAATTATTTCTTTTCAAAAAAATATTGCTATAAACGGATTTGATTCATGTATATTTGCATTTTTTGTTTTTAATGAGTTAGGAAAGTGTGTTTTTGTAAATCGTGTTGCTCAAAATCTATTTCCCGGTTTTCGCATTAGATCGCTTGAAGATTTTATAATATGTTTTGGAAAATATCCGAAAGTCGTAGGAGCTATTCATGAACTACAGCAAATCGCAAAAAACGCAAAACAGCATCATATTGATGTTCCAATGAATTTGCATTCTGCCAACACTACCTTGTGGCGCATTGCTGTTTCTCCTCTTGCGGAAAAATCTGGTTATTCATGCTGGACTATCATTGATATGACTCCATCGATTTCACGAATAGATTCGCTTGAAACAAACAGCAATTTTCTGCTGAATATTTTAAACAATTCCAATGTCGGATATTTTTGTTTGAATTCGAATAATGAAATTATATTTTGCAATAATACATTTGCGGATTGGTTAGGAACTGCGCGAGAAAATTTAATTCATTCTGATTTTTACGATCATATAATAAGAAATGAAAGTGACGATTTATTACATCCAAGTAAGGAAGCAAAATTAGTTGAGTCTATGCCGCTAAAAATAAAACTTAAGTCGTCGGTTAGTGATGATATCGAAATTGTAGCAAAACAGATTTTTCAAAATAACGATGATGATATCAAAGGGTATATTGTATCAAAAGAAGCTCAACAAAGTGGTGATTTAATTCAGGCGTTGGGTAAAACGAAGTTATATTTCGAACATATATTTGAAGATGCTCCGGTTGGTATTTTGATAACGGATGGTGCTGAAACCATTAGTGCTTGTAACGCTACTTTTAAAAAACTTGTAGAGGTAGATAAAGTCGAAAAAACAACTTTTTTGGATTATATTGCCGATGAAGATCGTGAAATAGTGAGAGAAAAAACTTATCAGCTGATTACGGCTCTATATCCGTCAATGGCTCCGTTTGAAGTGCATATTAATGCGAAGAAACCGAAAATTGTTATGATTTCCATGTCAAAAATTGAGGAAAGTAAACGCACAAAAGATAATGATGGTTTGGTGATTTATTTCATAGATATAACGGCGAGAAAAGAGCTGCAACAGCAGTTTGTTCAATCGCAAAAAATGCAGGCAGTCGGGCAATTGGCGGGAGGTATTGCTCATGATTTCAATAATTTACTGACGGCGATGATCGGATATTGTGATTTGTTACTTGAAAAATATATTCCATCGGATCAATCTTTTAATGATGTCATGCAAATAAAACAAAATGCTAACAGAGCATCAAATTTGGTTCGACAATTGCTTGCATTTTCAAGACAACAGACATTACAGCCGAAAATTCTCAATGTTACAGATATGATTGGTGAATTATCAGCATTGTTAAAACGGCTGCTCGGAGCAAAAGTTGATTTGAAAGTAGTACACAATAGTCGTGATATCGGTTTTGTAAAAGTAGATCAAATTCAGTTCGAACAGGTAATCATAAATCTTGCGGTAAACGCGCGTGATGCCATGAAAGAAGGCGGAACTTTGACCATACAAACATCGATTTATAAGACGACTGAACCAAAGTTTCTCAGAGGAGATACGATGCCGCCTGGTGAGTATGTGCTCATAGAAGTAGCTGATACAGGAAGCGGAATATCCGAAAAGCATTTGAATAGAATTTTTGATCCATTCTTTTCGACGAAAGAGAAGGGGAGTGGTACAGGGCTCGGATTATCTACGGTATATGGAATTGTAAATCAAACAGGCGGATTTATTTCGGTTGAAAGTGAAATAGATGTCGGAACAAAGTTCAGCATATATTTTCCTATGGTTGCGGAAAATGAAGTGACTGAAGCAAAAGCCAAGGAAGCAAAAAATGAAAACAAAATTGTGGATATAACCGGTTCAGGTACGATTTTACTCGTTGAAGACGAAGATGCTGTAAGGATGTTTAGTTCACGAGCGTTAAGAGACAAAGGATATAAGGTCATAGAAGCATCAAATGGTGAGTCGGCTCTGGAATTCATAAGGAAAGAGGAAGAACCGATAGATTTGGTAATAACTGATGTTGTTATGCCAAAAATGGATGGTCCGACTTTAATGGAAAATATTAAGATACACAGACCGAATATGAAAGTAATTTTTATCTCAGGATATACAGAAGACAATTTCCGCGAGTCTTTAGCGAATAACGAGAAGGTACACTTCCTGCCGAAGCCATTCAATTTAAAAGAACTGGCTTATAAGGTCAAGGAAGTTTTGGGGTAATAGAATTCCGCAAGAGTCGAAAACTGTATTTTGAAATTTTTGATTTTCATGAGCTAAAAAGAGCAAAAAATTACTTTTGCAGAACGCTAATATAAAAACTCTAATGTAAATATGTAATCTTATAATCTATGGGTATAAGGTAAGAATGTGATAAATCAATAGATCTCTTGCGAAAGTAGTTTTGTAGTATTTATTGTTTCTGATAATCAGATTCTCAAAAATGCTATTTTCAACTTTCGAAATAACCCTAATACGAAAGTCCAACGGATAGTTAAAAGACATCTTGGACTTTCGCGATGATGATTTAATGACGTTATTTTCTCTTCTTTTTATTATGGAAGCGACCATGCTTTTGAGCTTTTACCGTTTTGCGTAGGCTGGTGTTTTTTGCTCTAACACTTTGTAATTGATTACTCTGTTGTTTAATAATATCAGCTTGTTGGGTTTTCTCAGTTTCTAACTGTGCAATTCTAGCTTCTAAATCAGCAATATGTTGATCTTTTTCTTCTATTGCGGTCGTTTTTTCTGCTATGTCAGCATCTTTTGCTGCAATCTGCTCCTGAGATTGAACAGCCTGCTCATGCAAAGTCGCAATTTCTTGATCTCTCTGTGCAAT
>CAJOEB010000029.1:0-338 GCA_905233775.1 uncultured Alphaproteobacteria bacterium
ATGTGCATTTTGGTTATTGGAGAAAGTGTAGACAGAAATCATATGGGTATTTATGGTTATGAACGTCAAACTACTCCGTATTTTTGTGATATTAGAGATGAACTCGCTGTATTCAAAAACGTAAGAACAGCGTATGGGCTAACAAATATGGCGATAAAGTCTATTAGTCGTTTAAATATTCTCGGAAAAAAACACTATACATTTATAAATTTTTTCAAAGACGCAGGGTTCAAGACATTTTGGTTATCAAATCAGATCGGAGCAGATATTTTTGATAACTATGTATTATATTTGGGGAAATCTTGCGATGAGTCGGTATTTATAAGCGATAAAAACCC
>CAJOEB010000029.1:511-8795 GCA_905233775.1 uncultured Alphaproteobacteria bacterium
AATAGTATCTTATACACAGACTATGTGTTGAATGAAATCATAAAATTGCTCAAAGAAAAGGAAGATGAAAGTATCTGCTTCCTATATGTTTCAGATCACGGACAGGAAATTTGTGGTGATGAGAGGTACGAATCGACTACGAGAGGCGGTACCGGCACATATGAGATACCTTTTGTTGTGTGGACATCTGATAAATATCGGCAAGAAAACGCAATTTTCATTAATGAATGGGATACAAGCATGCCTTATGTGACCGACAAGATGGCATATTCAATAATCGATTTAGCGAGAATGAGTCATCCGTTAGTAGATTTAGCAAACAGCATATTCTCATCAGTACAGAAAAACCAAGAAACAACACAAGTAACAAAATCAACAGAAAATCGGCCAAAAATTAGAAAAAAATAATTGGTAATAATTTTTCTTGTAGATATTGTTATATGTGTTGTAGATGTCATAGTGTAATTATTTTATTAATTATCATTTTGATTTATGATGAGAGAAACAACAAATATTCATCTTTTATGTTCACAGTTGTCTCTCTCAATAAACGATTGGACATTATTCGAGTCCCTCGGATCTTCTGTCCTTTTCTTCGTATAGTAGATTTCTGTACATACGCTGATTCATTGCTGTTACTCCATATTGGTTTTCATCCGCCCACAAGTCTTTATATTCAGGCAGAGGTTCGTGTTTTGGATCATATGACCAACTAGAAAGTGGTCTTTTGGCCATCATCTGTCTGAATCTTTCTATTGATTCTTCTATCTTTTGGATTTCTGTATTTAATTCTGTATCTGTTAGCCTTCTTATTTTTTCGAGGAGCAAATCTTCTCTGACAGTAGCTAATATCGCGAGTGATTCGTCACCATACTCTGACATAAATTCTTTGTTTGGAGGTGTATTATCTTTCTGAAAAGTCTCAGGATTATGAAAAAAATTATCCATTTTTTGGTTTATAAGTTCTAATTGTTCTGTCAATTGATCTTCTGATAGTTTACTATAAACCCCAGAATAAGGTCTAGATTCTATAAATTTTAGGTAGCTTGGGATATATGGTGGAATAGACGAACTGGCATGTTTATGTCTTATGTAGTTTTGGAGAGTCCGTGGATGCTTATCTAATTCTTCCTCTATTTCTGTTAATTCTTCAAGTGAAGGACGAGAAGACAAAGGAATAACAATAGGAACTTTTTTATTTCCTGCGGGAGTAAACGACCCAAGCAAGTGTCGTTGAGAATGAGGAAGACTTGCTGTTTGATCTTTTCTGATTTCTGATGGTAAATGTGGAGGTGGAGGAGGAATAGAAGATAACGGGAATACTTCACCTCTGTCATTTGTTAAACTTAAATTGGAAAGATCATCTAAAGTAGTCACAGAAGGATTTGAACTAGAAAAAATAAAATATTTTGACTTTTTGTAACTGTCTGTTATTTTAACTCGAAAAATTTTTTCATTATGTTCAGATGCTATAGAAGTTTCAAATATTGTAAAACAAAATAAAAGAAATACTGTCATCAATATATTATTATTCATAATAATTCTCCTTGATTAATTTTGTATAAAATTATACTAAGAATTAGTTAACATAAAGTTAATTTTTTTTGTTTTTAAAAAAATGGCTTTACAAAAAAACAAACAGTTAAATAATCAACAGAAATAATAATCCATAATTTTCTTAATTGAGGTTTTTATATCTGTTGTCGGTTTCCACTTCAATATTTGCTCTGCTTTCTTGATCGAAGGAACACGTCTCTGTACATCTTGGTACGATTTACCGTAATATTCAGATGCAGACAGTTCTCGTATTTCTGTCTTTTCTGCCGCATTTTTGATTTTTTCGTATGTTTTTGCGAGATCAACAATCATATATGCGAGATTTTTTATGCTTAATTCATTATACGGATTGCCGATATTGAATATTTGCTGATTTGCACATCCATCTTTGTTTTCTATGATCTTAATAAGAGCTGCTATTGCATCAGAAATATCTGTAAAACAGCGAATTTGTTTACCTCCATCAACCAAATTAATCGGTTTGTTGTGCAAAATATTGCTGAGGAACTGGGTTACAACTCTCGAACTGCCATTATTTTCATTGTATATGTCATCCAAGCGTGAACCAATCCAATTGAACGGCCGAAAAAGGGTATACCGCAATCCATCTCTTATGCCGTATCCGTATATTACTCTATCTAACATTTGTTTTGAGCATGAATATATCCAGCGTTGTTTACATATTGGTCCCGTAACGCAATTGGAATTTTCCTCGTCATATTCTTGATCGGTGCACATGCCATATACTTCAGATGTTGACGGGAAAATCACTCGCTTGTTGTATTTTACGCACCATCTGACGATCCTTAAATTCGCTTCAAAGTCGAGTTCAAAAACTCGTAAAGGATCCTGAACATAAACCAATGGACTGGCAATTGCAGCAAGCGGAAGAACAGCATCAGCTTGTTTTACTTTTTCTTCTTGAACATCGAATTCTTTTAAGATATTGCATTTGCAAAAGTCGAAATTTTTATCATCTATGATATGAGAAACCTTATCTGATGAAATATCCAGCGCTGTTATTTTCCAATCCCGATGTGACCGCAATATTTCTTCGGATAAATGACTTCCTATAAAACCACCTGCACCAACAATAAGTATATTCATTATTCTTCTTCTTTCTTCTCTTTAATTTATTTTTATTACTTCTTTTTATTATTTGTATTTTTGGCGTTCTTCTTTTCGCTTTTTTCGAGAATATCCCGGATAACAAAACTTGGATGCTCGCAAACAGCAAAATACGCACGTCCCAAGTATTCGCCAAGCAACCCTATGCCAAGAATTATTACACTGAGCAACAAAAATACGAACGCGAAATGTAATCCGTAACCATGATGATGTGTAACAACCTTCTTAAATACCTCGACAAAGAAATAAATCAAACTTGCCGAAGATATCGCCATACCAAACATTGTAAAGATCTGTAAAGGAAGCAAAGAAAATCCTGTTAGCAGATCAAATGTAATACGAATGAGCTTATAGAGACTATATTTTGAACTGCCGGCATTTCGTTCTTCGTGTGAAACGGGAATATCTATAGGATTCCACGCAAATTTTTGCGCCAGAGCTGTTATAAAGGTCGATGTTTCACGTGTTTTTACTACCTCATCTATAATATGGCGTTTATATGCACGTAACATACAGCCATGATCTACCATTTTTATACCTGTAGCACGATATCTTATAGCATTTACGATTTTTGATGCATATGTTCTGAAGAAATTATCATGACGTTTTGCTCTGTATCCGCCTACGAGGTCATATCCTTCTTTCTCCATTTTTGTGAGCAAAAGCGGGATTTCTTCTGGCAGATTTTGCAGATCTGCGTCAAGAGTAACTATCGTTTCGCCTCGCACATGTTCAAATCCTGCGAGAATTGCTACATATTGCCCGTAATTTCCGTTGAAAGTTATTACTCTGATTATATCAGAACGTTTTCTATACCATTCACGAAGCATTGTCGGAGTTCTGTCGCTGCTGCCATCATCTACAAATATAACTTCGTATGCTCTTTTTGTAGCGTCCATTGTTTTCAACAGTCTGGTGCACAAATTATTGATATTTTCCTGTTCATTAAACATCGGAATTACAATTGAAATTTCAGGATCTTTATCAATTACCGATTTTTTAAGATTTTTCTGCATTTTTTCATTATTTTTTTGAGTTTTCTTTGTAACTTTCTCTGCCATTTCTAATTTTCTTTTCATATTTATTAATATTGATCATATTGATGTTGGCAATTTTAATGATTTCTTAATGAAGATACAAGGTCGGATGATTTTTTATAAATTTAGTTGTCTGATTTTCAGATTGCAATAAAACTTTGTTTCTTATATCATCGCTCTCTGTAGAATGATATTATTATTTAATTATTTAATAAGGTGAATTCATGGAGCATATTAAGGTTATTTTATTGCAGAGAGTCGCTAAACTTGGGCACATAGGTGATGTTGTAAAAGTAAAGCCTGGTTTCGCAAGAAATTATTTATTACCTAAAAAAATCGCGTTGAGAGCTACGGAAGAAAATAAGAAATATTTTGAGGAAAGAAAAGCACAGATTGAAGCGGCAAATGCTGAATCTCGTTCAGAAGCTCAGAAGATCGCGGATAAAGTTAAGGCGTTCTCTGTTACTTTGGTACGTCAAGCCAGCGAAAAAGGGCAATTATACGGTTCTGTAACAGCTCGAGATATTGCAATGGCTATAAAAGAGCAGGGTGTTACTGTTGCGGCAGGGCAAATCAATTTGAATATGCCGATCAAAATGCTTGGTGTGTACGAATTGTCTGTCGATTTACATCCGGAAGTTTCCGTTCCTGTGAAATTGAGTGTTGCAAAGTCTGAAGAGGAAGCGCAACAGCAGTTTACTGAGACGGAAAATACTTCAGCAGCCGTTGCTTAAATACATTAAGAAAAAGCATGGTGTAGATAAACACAAATATGTGGTGATATACCGGTAAATGATAGATGAGTGATATAATGATTGTGTTATTGCTCACTTATGAAGTTTTTTAGAGAGTTTTTGTTGTAGAGTAGGGGAGGGAGCGTTGATATGAAGCAGGTACTTACTCCTGAGGATATTAACAGCTTGGAGGAGAAACTGAAAAAGGCGTCTCCTGCTCCCTGGCGGGTAATTGACGCAGAAACAGTTGATACGGTTTGGGTTTCTCCGGATATTGAAGGAAATCCGATAGCACTAATCGATTATAATTCCGCAGAGCAGAATAAAGCAGATGCGCGTTTTATCGCTTCTGCTCGTAACTATATGGAAGTTTTGATCAGTGAGATAAAGACTTTGCGGAAACGTATTCTTGATCTTATTCAGTCGAATAATATAGAGTTGCAAAAACGATTGGATTTACAAGAAGAATTAAATGAATTAAAGAAAGTATTGCAGGATTCATCAGATGGGAATAAGTAGTTTTCTGTTTGGAAATCCATTAAAGACTGAAAGTATTGAGTCAGAACGGCTTTCAAAGGTCAAAGCGCTTGCCGTTTTCTCATCGGATGCAGTATCGTCAGTTACCTATGCTACAGAAGAGATTTTGCTTGCGTTGGGCGCGTTATTGGCGGCTTCTTACGCAATGCCTGTAGCTGGTGTTATCGCTGCCTTGATTTTTGTCGTGTCCATATCGTATTGGCAGACTATCGGCGCATATCCAAATGGAGGGGGTGCATTTGCCGTTGCTCATGAAAATCTTGGTGAGTTTTTTGGATTAATTGCCGCTGCTGCTCTCATGATAGATTATACGTTGACTGTTGCAGTTAGTCTTTCCGCAGGAGCGCAAGCGATAGTGTCGGCTTTTCCCGGTTTCGGAAATTGGTCAGTTACATTGTGTATTTCCGCTTTGCTTTTTATTACGATATGTAATTTGCGTGGAGCTCAAGATTCAGCGTCTTTGCTTTCATCTTTAACTTACGTCTTTATAATTCTTATGTTTATGATGATAATCGGAGGTATATTTACTGATCCTGAACCTGTTATTGAAAGTCTTCCGACGGTTAATATCGATGTTAACTATGTTGTTATCTTATTGCTGCTCAGAAGTTTTGCTTCCGGTTGTTCTGCATTAACCGGAATAGAAACTATTGCCGGGGGAGTAACTGTTTTTAAGAAACCTCAATCAAGAAATGCGCAAATTACTTTGCTGATAATGGCCTCCATATTAGGCTCTTTATTTATCGGAATAACATTTATCGCTCATAAGTTTAATATATGTATATCTCCTAATGAAACAGCTATTTCTCAGATTGCTCATAAAGTTTTCGGAAATGGTTTTCTGTATTACGCAACGCAGATTATGACCGCATGTATATTGATGTTAGCAGCTAACTCTGCTTTTACAGGATTTCCACGTCTTGCAAGTATTTTGGCTCAAAAAAAGTATATTCCGACCAGATTTGCGAACCTGGGCGATCGATTAGCATTTTCAAACGGCATTATTATGCTGGCATTGGTTGCTACATTGCTTATTTGGATGTTTAACGGAGATTGTCATTCACTTATTCCTCTTTATTCTTTAGGGGTGTTTATTTCGTTTACTCTTTCTCAGGCAGGTATTGTTCGACGTTTCTTCAGATTAAGAGGGAAAAATTGGATTATTAAGGCTTTTATAAGCACAATAGGGGCGATAACTACTTTCATAACATTATTGATTATCGTAGAAAGTAAATTTATTCACGGAGCATGGATCGTTGTTATTCTTATTCCGCTTTTGTTTACTATGTTTAAAAAAATCAACAGAAGATACAGCGAAACAAACACAGAACTTGATCTTAAAAAAGGTGGTTTGGGAATTTTACTGAAATCAAAAAGCGAATTAATGCCGAAAGTTGTTGTTCCCGTATCTCGCATTCATAAAGGTACGTTGGCGGCATTACGTTTTGCTATGTCTTTATCAGATGATGTTGTCGCTGTCGTTGTTAATGTGGATCAGCAAGAAGTTGATCGACTAAAGCTCGCATGGCGTTCGATGAATTTTAGCGTTCCTTTGACTATTTTGCGTTCACCGTATCGTTCCGTCATTACTCCGTTTTTGGATTTTCTTGCAGAACAAGATGCTCGAGCACCTGAAAAAGGAAAAGCTATTGTTGTTATGCCGAGTTTTGTTCCCGGAGAGATTTGGCAGAATGTGCTGCATAACCAAACTGCTACGATCATGAAAACAGCATTGTTGTATAAAAATCGTGCGAGTGAGCAGACACGTGTTATTGTTGAAATTCCATATCAAATGAAGATGTAAAAATAGATATTTATTTTGATGAATAAAAAAATAATATATTGTTATCACAATCGTTTATTATAGTTTATTCTGGTAGTGGCTATTGTTTTTTGTTGTAGTGGTATGTTCAGAAAAAGTTTTTTAGTAGTTTTTATCTTTATCTTTTTTGCTAATTCATTTTGTTCCAGTCGTTTAAATGATGATATTTTGTATGATAGCAGTCATGGTATTTTCAAAAATATTTTAAGTACTCAACTAATAAAAAACGTTTCTGAAAAAGCGGGAGGAGGTACTTCAGAAAGCAAACTTATTGCTATTTCTCTTTCTTTGATTACAGAACGAGATCCGGGAAAAGTATTAACTTGTATGTTTACGAATTTCATTGTACTGGCGATGAAAGATAAAGATACAAATGTCGATGATGAAATTACGGATTTGATGAAGCAACGTTTGATGTATTTTTGGAAGGAATTTAGAGAAATTAAGTCTAAAATTGATAGTGGATTTATCTTAGAACAAGGATTAAGAAGAAATTGTTTAAATGCTTTACAGAATGTTAACAATAATCGTAAAGCATTAGATAGCAAAGATATTAGTTGGTTATTTCGCGAAACTATGAATGCTTTTAAAGAAGACGGAAATATCAAATTTTTTACATTTTTTGATGAACTGCACGGAATATTGGCTAATTATCATGATGTAATAGGGATCTCGCTAAAGTCGAAAATGGAATTTGAAAGACGCTGATTATGATTACATGATTATGATTACATAAAAAACGCATAAAATGATTTTCGCAATAACTCTAATAACAGGAGAATGAGAATAAAACTATATAAGATTATAAAGATGAAGCAAGTAAAGATAGGTAAATAAAACTAACAGGAATAAGAGTTAAAAATAAGAGTTAAATTATAAATAAAATATATGAATAAATCATTTATGGTATGATAATAATAAATATGATATACGGATGTATAAAATATAACGGAATTATATAGCGAAATTTAATTTATTCTTGTCATTGAGCTTTGTTTGTAGGATTTATAATCGATTTTCGCGTTATTTTCTCCGTTTTTGAAGACTATATCTATAATATTATCATCGATTAAGAAGATATCGTACCAACTGCTGTTCTTTAGTAGTTCACGCTTTTTGAATTTGTTATTGAATTTGTATGTGTCAGGCATTTTGAACGAATTATATTTGTAAAACATTGTGATGTTTTTTGCTTTATTGTTAGATATATTGTCGGATATAAGGTTATAAAGTCTCGGACATTGCAATGCAGCTTGCGAAACTTGTTTAAAATTCCAATCTTTAACAGAAAATTTTTTGAAAAAAGGATATTCATTCAGAAAATTATTGAATGCCGGTGTCAGAGTTATTCCATTAAAGTGCAAATATGTTTCTTTTTCCTTGCGATTGCAGATGATTTCATCTAAATCGTCTCCAAGAGCGAAAAAAATTCTATTTTCAAGGGAATTTTGCGTAAAAAATATATTTCC
>CAJOEB010000030.1 GCA_905233775.1 uncultured Alphaproteobacteria bacterium
AAATTTTTTATTTTTTGAAGTTCAGCTAAACCGCCAACTTTTATTCGCATAATTTTATTTTTCGGTTTTTGCGGAGTATCATTTTGAAAATTGTTATCATGATTGAAATGATAATTTACGCCATGTGAAAAATTTTCATCAAATATTTGAACTTTATCTGCGCTGATTCTTAATTGTTCATCAAAACGAACACAATTTATGCTTAAAACAACTATATTTCCAACCTCAAGTAAATCACGATAATTTGTAAGTGCCTCTGAAAATAAAGAAACTTCTGCAGATCCGGAAGCATCAGACACACGCAAAACGCAAAATCTGTTTTGGTTTTTCGTAGTTTTGTATGTAACGTCGTTTATGATAACAACAACTCTGGTTTTCGGATATTCTTTTGCTTCCGCTAATGACGGAAAATGTAATTCTTTCAATATTGGTTCATATTGCTCCATAGGATGTGCAGAAATATAAAATCCGATGACCTCAAATTCATTTTGCAATTTATCAGTGTCATTCCACTCGGGAACATCAACAAGCTTAGGAGCTACATCAGCAAAAAGAGATCCTTGATCGGTTTCCTCTCGTAATGACATTATCTGTTTTACAGAATCAAAAAGTTGTCGTCTGTTCGGATGTAAACTGTCAAATACACCTGCTCTTATATAATTTTCAAGATTTTTTCTTGTAATGACTTTTTTCTTACACATACGTTCGTAAAAATCAAAAATCGATTTAAATTTGCCATTCTTTTCACGTTCTTTTACGATTTCCAGCACGACTTGATCGCCGCTCGTTTTTATCGCTGTAAGACTATATCTGATGGAATTCTTTTCATAATTAACTGCGAAATCATACTCCGATAAATTTATATCAGGCGGATCAATTGTAATACCGTTCTTCTTCGCATCTTGATAATAGGCGTGCAATTTATCGGTATTTGTGCAATCTAAAGTCATGATTGCCGCAAAAAACTCAATCATATAATTTGCTTTAAGATATGCTGTTTGATACGTCAAAATTCCATATGGAGTAGAATGTCCTTTGTTAAAACCATAGCTAGCGAACTTACTCATTTGTTCAAAAAGAGTTTCAGCGATGTTTAAATCAACGCCATTACTGACAGCTCCATCAATAAAGCGCTTTTTCTGCGCTTTCATTTCTTCTTTGTTCTTTTTGCCCATTGCACGGCGTAAAATATCTGCTTGTCCGAGAGTATATCCGCCAATTTCTTGAGCAATTTGCATAACCTGCTCTTGATAAACCATAACACCGTAAGTTTCTTCAAGAATAGGTTTTACTTTTTCATGAATGTAAGTGATCGGTTCATCACCATGCTTGCAAGCAATATATTTCGGAATATCATCCATTGGCCCGGGACGATAAAGAGCGACAAGAGCAATAATATCCTCGATTTTATCCGGTCTAAGTTTACTAAGAACGGTTTTCATTCCTTCACTTTCAATTTGGAATACTCCTACACAATTTAGCTTATGTAAAAGATCGAAAGTTTTTTCATCATCTAAAGGAATATCTTGAGAAGTTAAGTATACACCTCGCTTTTTTATAAAATCTAAAGCTTTTTGAATAACTGTTAGCGTTTTTAATCCAAGAAAATCGAATTTTATAAGACCTGCACTTTCAACATATTTCATAGAGAACTGCGTAACAGGCATAAGCGATCGATGATCTTTATAAAGCGGAACAATATCTTTCAGAATTTTATCGGAAATAACAACACCCGCTGCATGTACTGACGCGTGACGATTTAATCCTTCCAAACGCAAAGCAATTTCTATCAGTTTGTTTACTTGCGGATCAGATGCTATAAGATCTTGAAATGATTTATCAGAATCAATTGCTTCTTGCAATGTCATAGGGTGTGTCGGATTAAAAGGAATTAGCTTTGAGATTTTATCGACAAAACCATATGGAAGAGAAAGAACTCGACCTATATCTTTTACAACAGCTCGCGCCTGCAGTTTTCCAAAAGTTATGATTTGAGCAACTGAATCATATCCATATTTATTTTGAACATAGTATATGACTTCATCACGACGTTCCTGGCAGAAATCGATATCGAAATCAGGCATTGATACACGGTCAGGATTGAGAAAACGCTCAAAGAAAAGTTTGAATCGAATAGGATCAATATCCGTTATTTTGATTGACCAAGCAACAATAGAACCTGCACCAGAACCTCTTCCCGGTCCGACTGGTATATTTTGTGACTTCGCCCATCGAACATAATCGGCAACTATGAGGAAATATCCGCTGAAACCCATCTTTTCTATAACGCCTAGTTCATACTCCATTCTTTCGAAATATGTTGGACGGATTTCTGCGTAATCTTCTCGGGACTTCAGTTTTTCTAATCTCTCTTCAAGACCTGCTGTAGCCATATCACGCAAAGTTTCTTCCTGCGTTTTTCCTTCCGCTGTCTTAAATTGAGGCATAAACGGCTTGATTTTATGCAAACAGAATGCACATCTTTGAGCTATTGCCATCGTATTTTCTATAGCTTCAGGAAGATCGCTAAATAATTCGCACATTTCCTGAGTAGATTTGAAATAAAACTCAGGAGATGACATTTTTCGCTCCGTATCATAGACAGTTTTAATCTGAGCTATGCAAATAAGAGCATCATGTGCTTCAAAATCTTCTTTTGCTGGAAAACATATATTATTAGTCGCTACAAGAGGAATGTTATAATCGTATGCCAAATCTATCGCACGATTTTCTATTTTTTGTTCATTAAAATTATTGTGACGAGATAATTCAATATATAATCTGTTATCAAATTTTTTATGTAAAAATTCCAAATATGTTTTTGCACCGTTGGTATCATCTTCCAACAGCATTGCTCCGAGCGATCCATAGATACCTCCGGTAGCAAGAATTAAATACTCAGAAAAATCTCCCAACGTATCCAACGAAATTTCAGGGAATTCTGTTGATGTCGCCTCAAGATATGATTTTGTAACGAGCTGAATAAGATTTTTATAACCGTTTTTATTTTTTGCATACAAAAGAACACTGGTTGGATGATCTATCTTTTTCGGATGCTTAATATTTAACTGGCAACCAACAATATGTTGTATTCCATGTTCGGATAGTTTCATAGAAAGTTCTAACGATCCGAATAAATTGTTCGTATCCGTAATTGCGATTGCCGGCATGTTATTTTTTTCGCACAACTCGATTATTTTTTCTGTTTTAACCGCACCTTCAGATAACGAATAATAGGAATGCAATCTTAAATGTATAAAATTCATGTTATTGCTATTTGTTGCTGCCATTTGTTTATTACTTTTCTAACAATATTTTTTCTTTTATTTTTACTTTTTTAACAATCGCCCTTCAGAGATATAATAAGTTCGATTGACTTTTTCAACAAGTTCTTCATTGTGAGTTGCTATTACAGCGGACATTTTATTTTTTTTTGCAAGCATTAACAAATCTTCAAATACCATTATTGCAGTTTCGCGATCTAGATTACCGGTTGGTTCGTCTGCAAGCAAAATTTCAGGATCATTCGCTACAGCACGAGCAATCGCTACTCGCTGTTTTTGTCCGCCTGAAAGTTCTGACGGCATAGCGTCCAATTTATCCGCCAATCCCAGTTGTGAAAGCAGGTTAGATGCCTTTTTGTACGCTATTTCTTTCGAAACTCCGTAAATTAATTGCGGAAGTATAACATTTTCGATCGCAGAAAATTCTTGCAATAAATGATGATATTGATACACAAATCCCAATTTGGTCAGACGAATATTTGTTTTTTTCTCGTCCGAAACATCATAAATACGATCACCGCTGATATAAATTTCCCCTTCTGTTGGAATATCTAAAAGTCCCATTATGTGAAGTAATGTAGATTTTCCTGATCCGGAAGGTCCGAGAAGGGCAATAAACTCTGATTTTTTTATCTCTAACGATATGTTTCTTAATACAAAAGTATTGCTGTTGTTATAGCGCTTGCCTATATTTTCTAACTTAATAACTGTAGCACTATTCAATTGAATTATTTCCTATCTTCAACAGAAAAACGAAAATTTACAACAAAAAATCACAATATAAACATTGCGCAGTCATCAGAAAATGAGCACACACCAGAGGTTACCGGAATTGATAACGGACGTTCTACTCCTTTTCTGTATATCTTCAAATTACCTTTTTTCATGGATGTTATAATAGAAATATGATTGGGAAGAATACACATCTCACCTTCTACTGCAGGAACAACAATTTTATCTGCTTCCCCATCAAATAATTTTTTCTCAAGTTCAAGTACTTTTACTTTCATAGCTCACATATCCACGTCATAGCTCACATATCCACGTCATAACTCACATATCCACGTCATAACTCACATATTTATGAAATATACAACTATGGAATATAATTCATGATAGCATAATTAATGGATATGAAAAATGTACCTAAAGATGTGATTTTTTATTCTTGAGTTTCTTTTGTTCTGTTTTTTATATTTTTGCCTATTCTGTAGGGTATTTCCCGGCCATATTAAAAAGACCCCATTGATGATATCCGCTATCGTAAAGTGCTCTTATCTGTTCTTTCACTGCCTTTTTATCGTATTTCATATATTTCTTTAGCCATTTTGCAGTAAATGCTTGCAGATATGGTCTAACAATCGCTCTTCTTCTCTTTTTGTCTTTTCCTTTATTTATTTTACTATCGTACTTTTTCATCATAGTAGTACACATGTCCATGCAAGTTGTTATCACCTTGTAAGGTTCCAAGTCTGGATCTTTAATTCCTCGTGGAGTTCCTTTCGGATAACATGCCGGATATATCATTGGACATATAAAATCACAACGTTGTGCTATTTCTTCAAAATCTTGCCCTAGTTTTATTGAACTTTTTTCCGTTTGACCCTCTTTTCCAGGTGTATCTACTGAACCTTCTATTGTGCATCCAAAAACGCATACAGAAAGTTTGGTACCTGATCTATGCACAACATCAAGAACTCTTTTTATAAAAGCATTTATAACATCTATTCGAGAACGATCTTCCTTTTCCATTTTAAAATACGGAGAAAATCTTATGTAATCCAACTGTATTTCGTCGAATCCAATTTTTGCTGCTGCTTCACAAATTTCCTCAAGATATTGCTGAGCTTTTTCGTTATGTGGATTCATCCATGAGGATTTTTCTTTATCAATTAACAAAGAACCATCGTCGTCTTTCATACATAGATCGTCTCTTATAAATTCTTTGAAAGCTACGATGCGTGCAATAGTATAAATTCCTTTCTTCTTTAACGTGTTAAGAAGTTCATTCAATTCATTATTCGTTTTTATTTTATTTTTTTCATTTGTTGGTATAGGCAGATTAGGAAAAAGTTGACTTTTATCATCTTTTACATCAATTACTACCGCATTAGCATCGTATTCTTTTAAAGTCATCAAAATTTTTTCGATGTTGACACAATTGCCCACATAGATAGATCTTATAACATTTTCGTTATTATATGAGAAATGTACAACGAATATTATTGCAACAACAATAAAAAGTCCTGCTAACAGTTTTCTACACATTTCTACTACATAAAATTATATAAAACTAGATTGTAATTTTATCAGTACATTTTTAAACAAGCAATAGTTATTCCATGCGAGGTATAAAAAATCTATTCATATATCTATAGTCTAAAGTGAAAGGGTATCGAATATGAAATACATGAGTTCTTCTTTATTTAATTCGTCTTAATAACTATGGATATCGGCTAAAAACGATAACCTGCACAAAAACAAGAAAAATCAATAGGAATCAATATTAGAAATTAGAACCAAACGTAATTTTTTTATGTCCGAAGAAACTTCCTATTGCAGCTATTCCCGTTACAGCTATGCCACCAATATATTTATCAAGCCATTTGTACGGCTCAGGAAGAACAAAAGAGAAAAATGCAACGGCAAACGGCAAAGCGACAAAACTCATAAAGGCAGTTGAACCATATACCAGCCACCCTTTTTTATATTCTTTCCAAAAATTTCCTTTAGTTTTGAATACAAGAAACTTATGAGCGATAAAAGCTTGCGATATAGAAATAAAATTGCTTGCAACAAAAGAATACATATACGAATAGCGCAAATTATATCGCGTATCAAGCAGCCATGTAAATAACGCGTACACAGCATATCCAAACAAAGTATTCCATCCGCCAACAATCACGTATTTTATGAATTGTCGACTGCCCATTTTTACCATTTTTTCGCCAATATTGATCGTCAATTGCAGATTTTACCAAAATTTTTTAAATTAATTAATATATGGACTTAAGATTAAGATATTTAAGATACGGAGGATTGTCCAATATATCCACCAAGCTTAAAAAATCTTACTGCAGTAGCTAATCCCGTTTTGTCATCAGTATCAACCATAAGCGCACAGAAAGTAGACTCTCCGGTAGCAGATTGTATTCTGACTTTCGAATGAATTTTCGTAAATTTCTCAACAATATCTTCTTTTTTTGCTCCTATTACCGAATCATAGTCACCGCACATGCCAATGTCCGTTTGAAATGCCGTACCATGTTCCAGAATACGCTCATCTGCCGTAGGAATATGCGTATGAGTTCCGACTACAACAGATACTCGCCCGTCCAAAAAATGTCCTAGAGCGTTTTTTTCTGATGTAAGTTCAGCATGAAAATCAACAATAATCGCATCCGCATTTTTTCCTAAAATATATCTCGAAAGTAATTGAGTACAGCTTTCGAAAGGATCATTACCAATCATAGGCATATATCTTTGTCCCAAAAGATGTATTACGACAACTTTCTGTCCTTTTGCTGTTTTCGTTTCAGATACACCCCGTCCCGGAGTAGATACCGAGACATTATGCGGACGTAACATACGACTTTCAGAATCAAGATATGGGACAACTCCGTTTTGATCAAATACGTGATTGCCGCCAGTAAGAATATCAGCCCCCATATCGAAAAATTCTTTGCCGATTTCTGCTGTTATACCAAATCCGCCGGCAGCGTTATCCACATTAACTACAATAAAGTCTATAGCGAACTTTTTCTTTAACTCAGGCATATATTTTGCGACAGATTCACGTCCTGTTCGAGCGTCAACATCTCCACAGATCAATATCCTCATTTTTGTATCTCCCAGACATGCTATTATACGTTACACATTACGCATGATTATATTAATATTTTAATATATTAAATTAATATAAATTTTATGTACGCTGCTATTATGCGTTATTTCTTCTCGTTTGTAAAAAACTTAGGAGCCGTTCTAGCAATCGACATGCGTCCAAGTTTATGTAATTTCTCTGATATCTTCTTATCAACCAAAGAATAATACGATGGAAGAAATGATATTTTCGATTTAACATTAGAAGACGCTTGTTGAACTTTTAAAGATGTATTTACAGGAAGATTAGCTGATTTCTTCCACTCATTAAACACCAGAGAACAATAAGGTTTGTAATGTTTTGCTGCTTTTGAATGATAATACCCAACAGCATTTGTCCAAGTTTTATATTCGTTTTTCAATTGCATAAAGAATTTTGATGCATAACTGACATTATATTTCGGAGTAAATGCCTCTTCCAGATTTCGGAATGCATGACTATGATGCATTAAATTGACCTGCATACATCCTACATCGATATTTCGTATACCTCGAGCCATCAAACGTTTTACAGTTGCGATAGCAGCACTTTTTGTAGACAGAAAATAACTTTTTCCATTGGCACAAATCGTCCAAGGATACGGACGTTTTCTTCTGGAATTTCCTGTAACTCGTCCTGATTCCACTGTTCCGATTGCCATTAATAGTTTGCGCGGAATACCGTATTTTCTCTCCGCTTGTACTATTTCATACTCGCAAAGATCATGTTGCGAAAAATACTCGTTATTATTTTTGTTCGGGGTTGTAGGTGCAGCAAAACAACAAATAACATCAAAAAAAATAATACAGAAAAACAGCAACAACAATCTTGTATTTATGCACATAAAACATCAACTCCAAAATCTACAAAACAGGAACGCGCGTTTTGATATAAACAACAGTGTGGATTGGGGGTACGCGTTCCCATTCACCAATTTATGGAGCGAAATTCATGCCAATTTTTCGGAAATTAATAATTTCAACTTGCTTTAATATCAGATGAACCGGAAAAGCACTTAAGATTACAAAATGTTACAAAAATGATC
>CAJOEB010000031.1 GCA_905233775.1 uncultured Alphaproteobacteria bacterium
ATTAAACTTTTAGAACAGTTAAACTACATAAATAAGCCTACCTCTGTACCAGTTGGACATACATACACTGCATATACATCGGCTTGTCACCCTTATGAAGAAATGATGTTGGCAAAGGAATGTCATTACTCTCCAACAAATAATACTTTATCCGACCGCTTTTACTTTGAGTTTATACTATCAATACCAGAATCGGAATCTGACCAATTACAAAATTTTTCACTTTGTGTTCAAGAAGTACTTGAATTTTTATCAAACTATAATTATGGGCATTATCAGACTATATGCTCGATTCATACAAATACAGCAAGTCATCTGCATGCACATTTCATATTAAATAATATAGATTTTCTTAATGGAACAAGACTTGTAATTACAAAAAGACATTTCTTCAACATGCGCGAGACTATCAGCAATATCTTAGAAAGATATGGATTTTCATCAATAATAGACTAATGGATATGTTTGTAGGGTGTATGTAGGTTGATAAAAATTTTTTTCAAATAATATGGCAATTTTATGTAAGATATGGTAAATTTAACCTACATACACAATCCCTGCATAATTCATTAAGGATGTTGCTTATGATTCTATCAAATGTAATGAGTGAAATTCGAGAAAAGTACCTTGTAAGAGAGCGACAAGTATTCATTTCTATCAATGATCCTTATTATAATCGTCTTAAATCAGATATTTTAAACAGCTTTCCTGAATACAAAAAAAATAGCAGTTTTGATCTCGTATCCAAATTCTTGAAAGATAATGGTTTGGAGCGTGTATATTGGAATTATAATCCTTCGGATATAAAGGACGTTGAAGATGATATGAAAGTATATGAGTTTGAAGCACATGATAAAGAAAATGAAGAATTATTTAAAATGTATGCGGAAAATCCTTTAATTGGACAATGTTTAGAATTTGAAGATATTGCAAAAAAATATATAGAATCTGTTCAACATTATTTCAAAGTATTGATTGAAGAAAGACAGTTATTAACATTGCCCCAAAAGATGAAAATATTATTGGTAATTTTATACTATACACGAAAATGGTCAGAAAAAGAAAAATTACATAAAGACGATGACAAACGTTTATTAAAATATATCTTTAAACAATTTGATGTCAAAAGAACTTCAAATAAAGAAGCTTTACTATATGATTTTATCGAGAGTACTCTCAAAAGCTGTGGACGCTTATTTATTGAAACTAAAAATTTTAAAGAGAAATTATATATTTCAACTTTAAAATTACACGCACTAGCTCCTAAAAGAGCTTGGTTTGATTTATATAAATGCTTATTTGATTTTTATGCAAATTATCATAACTTGTCAAAATTTAATCTAGCAGAATATGAAAAATTAATTTCAAATATGGTTAAAATGATTCGAGATCGACTTTTATCCAATGAGAAAAAAGAAGAGGCTAAAATCGAGATACATTCAAAATACTATAACTTTCAAGAAAGCATAGTTAAACTTTTCATTTATCGTCCGAAATATGTAGTTTATTTGATTAAAGCTATTCTAAATACTATATGCTCCAATAACATTGAAAAAAAACTATATACTGATGTATTGTACTGGGAATGGCGCTCTCTTGAACATGAAAAATATAAGATCCCCAGTAAATTAGAGTCTAACCGCAAAGGTATAAAAAAGCCTCATATTTTGCACCCAAATTATAAATTAATAAGAGATGATAGTGACATTGCTATTTTCCTAGTTATGTCTGAATTCAATACATCTTTTAATAAAATCAAAATTGCAGATTTGGTTATATATATTGATGCCATAGAGAAAAAAAGATTTCATTTGAAGCATTACGACGGTGATAGTGAAACAATATTAGGAGAATGGGAGCAAAACATCACCTCAATGATAGATGACAAGAAACCTTATCTTCAATTATCCGTAAAGATTATTTGTGACGATGAAACTATATATGATTCTAAAAAACGTTTAAATCGTCATATTTTAATCTTTGAAAATGAAAATGAAATCTCTCAACCTGAGATAAATAAAGAATATACGCTGGTAACATTTGGCAATATAAATCCTGAAACAACAAATGCTAAGAGTATAAATATCTATGACAAATCTTTCAAAGCATTCGACGTAATTTTTAATAACGGTTTTTCTGTTATGAGAGCTAATACCTTATTAATTTGGGATAAAAATTTCTCTACAAACCCATATTGCGATATTAATCCATCTTGCACAAATATTCATTATAAAGAAAAAGAAAAGATATATGTAATCACTTCTCCTAAAAGTATCTTAACAATAAATTTTAATTCTAAAGACAATATAACATTGTATGAGATAGATCTTAATGATCAGCTTGAAACAAATTTAATAAGTTCGTCACCTGAAAAAAACGAATCAGCAATAACATATCAAATTTTATTGTCAAAACTGGAACAAAATAAACCTTACATCCTTAAAATATATAATAGAAATAAAATGAAACTCTTGACAGAAAAATGTTTTATTATATTAGATGATATTGACATTCAATTTTCAAAACCTATCTATTATGATGTAGCGGATTATAATGATGCTATAGTAAAACTAGTATTTGGAAATTTAGAGAATAAAAAATCCTTCAGTTTCAATGATAATGAAGTTGCATTCCCTATATTTAATGGTGAATTTATTGCCAACGTTCCCAAATTAAATATATTGGGTAAATCAAATAAATCATGGATTAAAGATCGAATATATTGGCATGAAGAACTCGTAAATGATGACGAATGGGAAAAAATTTTTATATCATTTCCGAATAATTTATCTGCAAAATTGTACATTGGCGAAAACAAACGAGAAATCAAAACTGAAACTTTGGGAACTTTTTTATTAAGAAAGTCCATATTAGGACTTAGCAGCGATATTAAGTTGGATTTGAATATATTGCCTTTGATTCTGTATATTTACAAAGAGTCAGAACAAATAGCTATGTATGAATTAGGAAGAATAGCTTTTAAAGAATGTTTTGAGCACGATCCTCAATTTAAAGTCGAAGAAGGATATTTAACATGGGACTTTGGCGGTAGATATATTGGCGGCAGTGAAGATGAACTAATATTCATTAATCAAGAAGAAAAAGATAACCGTATTCGACTTAATTTTAAAGATGATAATAAAATTTTGGAAATTAGTAAATTAAAAGCAGGAATTTTGAGGTTCAACATTGAAAAAGAAAGTATATTTAGTGTTGAACCCATTGTTCTTGTTAGTGGAGTCATAAAGATATATTTTGATGGAGAATATTGCTATGTTGATGAATCCTATTGAAGCCTCAAAGAATATTAGAAATGAATTTATTGATTATATTGCCAGTACTTTTCCAATTGCTGATTCAGAATACGCAAAGAAATTCAAAGAAGCTCTGAAGAAAGAAAATTTTATTGCAAAAGGACCATTTCTTGAAATCATGAGTTCTTATGAAGTTAGTAAATCTATCAGGGATTTAGTAAATGAGGGTATATTATCAAAAGGATTTAATTCATTTTCAAAGGAAGAAATAGATCTGGATCGCAAATTATATTCTCATCAAGTAAAATCTATTTTAAAAATAAATGAAGAAAAAAATCTTGTCATAACGACTGGTACAGGCTCTGGTAAAACAGAATGTTTCCTTTTGCCAATTTTATCTCATTTATTGGAAGAAGAAAAAAACGGAGCTCTATCTGATGGAGTACGAGCAGTTATTCTTTATCCGATGAATGCCCTTGCTAATGACCAAATGAAACGTTTGCGTCAAATTTTAAAGAATCAATCCAAAATAACATTTGGAATATATACAGGTAGTACTAAAGAGGAACATACAAAGGCATTAGACGAATATAAAAATTTGAATAATCAACAAGAGCCTCTGAAAAATGAGGTTTTATCAAGAGATGATATGCGAAAATCACCGCCTCATATTTTAATTACAAATTATTCAATGCTTGAATATATGTTAATGCGACCAAAAGATGCAGGTATATTTAATACAGAACTCAAATTTTTAGTTCTTGATGAAGCTCATATATATAAAGGTGCTAAGGGTATTGATATTGCTTTATTAATTCGCCGGTTGAAAGCCAGAATCAAAAATCCTAAAAATGTAAAACATATTTTAACAAGTGCTACTTTGGGAAATGGCGATTCAAGCGATGATATTGAAATTGTTAATTTTGCTCAAAAATTATGTGATGCAATTTTCGATACAGAAAGTATAATCCGTTCAAAAGTAATTATTCCAACGAGACCTTCAAAAGTGGAACATATTCCATTGGAATTGTTTCACGATTTAGCTTATCCAAATAAAAAAGTTGAAAATATTTTTAGTGAATATAAACAAGAGTTTGATACCGCTATTCTTGAAGAAAATCGCATTTCGTTTAATCTTTATAATCTTTGTTTCAAATCAGATATTTATTGGATTTTACATGAAATTGTACAAGTACCAACAACTATTGATGAAATTGCAGAAAAAATAAGACAAAATTCATCTTATGGATATGAAGATATCTCAACTGAAAATATTGCAGATATTGTAATTGTTGCTTCTCAGGCAGCAGATGAAAATGATATTGCTTTGTTTAAAGCTCGATTTCATATGTTCGTGCGTGAACTTGAAGGTTGTTATATAACTTTACCACCGTATAAAAATGTTTTATTAACCAGACAAAGTGAATATAATAAGAAAAAAGTTTTTGAACTCGTCATTTGTAAAAAATGTGGGCGAATTGGGATTATAAATGAAATAGAAGAAAATAACATCACAAAAAATTACTATAATAAATCAAGAAAAAACTATTCGGATAGCAATATTGAAATGTATTTGTTTGATAATTTAGGAGAAGAGTTCTTTGATGAAGAAGATAAAATAGATAAAAATGAATATGTTATCTGTTCCGTATGTGGAGAAATTCAGCATAAAAGCATAGGACTCTCTTGTGAACATGATAGTTTTGTAACTATGAAAAAAATAGAGCCAACAGAAAACGGAAATTTTAGTTGTCCATGTGGAGCAAGAAATATCAGCCAATTTTATTTAAACTATGAAGACGCAACTGCTATTTTAGGTATTACGCTCTTTGAACAATTACCAGATAAAAAGAAAAAATTAGAAACTATAGAAAATAAGAAATCCTTATTAGAAGAAGATTCTGAATATCAAGATTTAAAGCACTTGTTTAATAGTTTAATGCAAGAAACCGAAAATCAAATTCAAGAAAGAGAATGTGATCGTCAATTCCTTACTTTTACTGATAATAGAAGTGACGCAGCTTATTTTGCTTCTTATATAAGTGAAAAAAATAAAGAATTTCTGCGCAGAGCTGTAATGTGGCGTGTTATTGAAAATCATCAAGAAGATATGTATAAAAATCCTTGGGATATTTCCCAATTTGTAAATGAAATTAAACGATATTTTGAAGAAAATGAACTTTTTGAAAAGGATAATATTGATAATCAGGCATGGCTTGCTGTTCTTTATGAAATGATAAATTCTCAAAATCGAATCAGTTTAACTTCATTAGGAGTATTAAGATTTCTTTATAAAAGAAATGAAGATGAAGATAACTCAATGAAAAAATTAATAAAACATTTAATAAAGTTAAATTATAATCATAAACATTTATCTGAATCAGAATTAAAAAATCTATTTGACACATTAATATGGAGTATGGTTTGTGATGGAGCTATTGAAATTGAAAGATTGGATAATGGTGACAGAGTATACTCATTAACAGAAGATGAAGAAGAGTATTTAAAACAAACAAAAGGAGAAAAAAGATATATCTTAAATAAAGACTCGCTTGAAAAAAAGAATAGCAATATAAAAGGCTGGAGCCCCGCAAAAGGCTATTCTAATAATAGATTACTTCGTTTACAAAATGCGCTAGGCATAGAAAAAGAAACAGCTCTTTTTTTGTTAAATAATTATTGGAAAGTAATGCTGTTAAAAAAATTAACAAAATCAACAAATAAAAAAGGCGAAAATGTCTTTTATTTGGAAACCAATGCCTTTAAAGTTCAAGCAGGATTAGGTAAATTACCAATTTATCGATGTAATAAATGTGGAAAAACTACGATAATGTCTTATGGCAATCAATGTATAAATCCTAAATGTGATGGACAATTACAAGAAATTGTAAATTATGAAAAATTTTTACAAGAAAATTATTATGCATCTATGTGCATTAAAAATAGTTTAAAACCTCTCCTTATAAAGGAACATACTGCACAACTTGGAAAACTGAAGAAAGAAGAGTACCAACAAAAATTTCTTGACCATGTAATAAACGCTTTGAGTTGTTCGACTACATTTGAATTGGGTGTAGATGTTGGAGATTTAGAAACCATTTATTTAAGAAATGTGCCTCCTACTACCTCTAATTATGTACAAAGAGCTGGTCGAGCTGGTCGGAGTATATTATCGACTGCTTATGTTCTTACTTATTCTAAACTTTCTTCGCACGATTTAAGTTATTTTAAAAAACCCGAAAAATTAATTTGTGGAGAAATCGGTGTTCCTGTTTTTTCCCTATTTAATAAACAAATGATTCTGCGCCACATTTTCGCAATAGCTTTGAGTTCGTTCTTCCAAAAATATCCTACAGAATATAATGGAAAAGATGTAACAAATTTTATAACTAAACAAGAAGATTCAGATGAAAGTGGTTTTGACAGATTTAAATTATATCTACAAGATACAGATAATAAAGAAGCCTTGAAAAAGCTGCTTATTAATTCTTTTTCAAATAATTTATGGAATTTTTTATTTAATACTTCAGGAGATCAAGATTATTTCTTTTGGGTTGACGATTTAATTGGTGAGAATGGACTACTTACTATAGCTATTGAAAAATATAATATGGATGTTGAGTTATATGCTAAAAATGATGCAACCTTTGAAATACCTGATCTAATGAAATTTTTGATACAAAATAACATTTTACCGAAATATGGTTTTCCTACTGATACAGTCGAACTTAAAATATTAAATAAAAAACAAAAATTTGATCAAAAACCAAAATTAGAGAGAGATTTACAATTAGCAATTTCAGAATATGCTCCTGATTCTCAAATTGTTGTTGATGGGCAATTATATACAAGTCGATACATCAATAAATTTTACAAAAATGGTGAGGCATGGAATTGTTCTCAAGTTGCTAAGTGTAAGTGTGGTTACTGGAATCATTCTTCAACAGTCGTAAATGGTTGTTGCGTTGCATGCGGAGCAAAAATACCTGAAAATAAATGGGAAACTTCTATAGATCCGATTAGAGGTTTTGTAGCAGATAAAAATTTTTTGAAAAAGCTAAACTTTTTTAAACGCTTGGGAAAAAAATATAAGAGCGAAGTAATTTATTTAGGTGATAATTTGCGTAGAGATGTTAGATCACACACTTTTCAGTTAAAATCAAGTTGTATATCTGTTGAAACTTCAAAAAATGATTCATTAATGGTTGTGGGAAATGATAAATTCTATGTTTGTTTTGAATGCGGATATGCTTCAGAGAATAAACCTAACATTTCGGATCACAAAAACTGCAATAATAAAGAATTTGAAATGATAAGATTAAACCATGTTTTCAGAACGGATGTTGTAAAATTAGATTTTAGTATGCCTTCAGCTGATGAAGCTACATTATTGTCTGTTATGTACGCATTATTAGAAGGAATTTCAAAAACTTTTGATATAGAGCGTTCTGATATACAAGGCTGTTTACGAGGCAGTTTACAAGGCTATTCTATAATTTTATATGATACAATATCAGATGGTACGGGACAAATTCATAGAATGGTTTTAAAGAATGATGAGTTTGATGTAGAATCATTACAAAAAGTTATTGAAAAAGCCATTGAAATTACGCAAAATTGTGATTGTGATCCTTCGTGTTATTCATGTTTACGTAATTATTACAATCAAGGTGTTCACGATATGATTGACAGAAAAAAAGCTGAAAATTTTTTAAAAAACTTTGTTTATAATACAAATTAAGGTTAATGAGAAACTTAT
>CAJOEB010000032.1 GCA_905233775.1 uncultured Alphaproteobacteria bacterium
GCAATTACAACTCCAAGTAAATACTTTTTCATTACAAAAATCCTCTTTTAATACGCTATAAAATACTTCTGTAGCTTATACCATAATAAAAAATAATTGACAATACCATGCCTAAATTTTTTAAATTATCTACATAAAACAGGTAGTTAATGTTGCTTTTTGGAGACAAAATATAAAGCTATTTAGTAAAATTTTACAAAAAATATCGAATAATTTTGTTTTTATTTCTGGATATTATTTGCCTTTTTCCAATCCGCATAGTTGTGCCAGTTCACTGCATGAGACCGCACCAATATGTATTTTTCCACCATCTGCGATAAATGATGGCATCGATATCAAATGCAAATCACGCATAGCTCGTTGCTGTTCAAGCATTAATCCGGCACCAATATCTGTTCGTTTTAAACAAGCCCTAGCCTCATTTTCATTTGTTCCGTTCTTTGTAAATATTTGAATAAGAAATTTCGGAGGATCTTGAGATTTTAGCCAATCGGACTGTTTGCTCAGTACCAAATTCGATAATTTTTCGTATTTCTCAACAGAATCTTTGCACAAACAACGAATAATTTGAGCCGCCTCGTATGCTCCTTGATCATCAATATAATTTCGGAAAATAACTTTTATTTTCCCTGTATCTACATACAATTTTTTGAATTTTGGATATTCATTTCTGTGAAATTCCCGACAATGCGGACAGGTATATGAAAAATATACGATTAATGTTTTGGGAGCAGCTAAATTTCCGACAATTATTTCCTTCAACCTAAAATGCTCAGGAATATTCATTTTATTGAGATGTGAAAAGAAAGTATCATCTTCAACTTTTGTTTCATCTTCTCCAGATTGATGCGCTATTGCATTTTCTAATTTATTCTCTATTGAAGGTTCTCTTCTACATGATGATAAGAACAACAAACAAGAAAAACTAAACGATAATAATAACGAAAACAATAATATTCTAAAAAATAATATTCTAAAAAGCTTCATCGATATCCATTTGAATAACCTTTATAAAGGAAAACACAGATTTTCCTAAAAAACGGTGAATATTATCAAGAATTTGTACAGAACAGTGTTGAAGCTCCACTGAGTAGCCTTTTTTAGATTTTATTACTAAAATTTTCTTATCTCCTTGCGTCATAACCTTATAAGGAAGCGATTTAGCGGCAAATTCCTTTCCAACAGCTGCTGTCCAGTCGGAAAATATGGAGATATATTGCGGTTTATTCGCGATTTTTCGGAAGATATCATTTGTAATACTCCCAATATTTTCTGCAAATACTACATTCGAATTTTCAGATGCCATTTTTACCTCAAAAACCGCTTTTTTTATATTAACGATAATTCATGATCAGTTAAATAATAAATATTCCCTGCCACTCATACATTCAAGAACTTTTTCAGATGGATTAACAAGGATATATCCGCCGCTCTTGCTCCATACCGCAAGATCATCTTTTGAATTACCTGCGTAAATAAATCCGCTTTCTCCGAAAATTGCACAAAGTGTTTGAGCCTTTACTTCTGAAGCTAAACTAACTTCGCCGTTACTAGCAAAAACTCCATCGAAAATTCCGAGATCATCCGCGATTTGCTTTGCATAAATTTCATCGCTTGCTGTCGCCAAAAAAAGAGGAACGCCAGAAGTCCTTTGTTCAATCAGAAAATTCAGAAATTTTTTGTTGTAATCTAAAATGCCAGTGTCTAACTCAATCTCTTGAGCAATCATCTTTTTCATATAAGCCCGATTAAACAAAAACCAAAACACAACTTTAAATATGTTTAAAAAATTTTTCTTAACAAATTCTTTTACTGACCAAAATGTAACATCATTACGTATTAGAGTTCCATCAAGATCAACACATATAGGTTTTGACCTCTGTTTGCTCATACGTTACTAATCCTTTTACTATTCTTTCTTGCTGTTTTTCGCAACACTAACCATTGCCGGACGCAGCAATCTATCGTGATATACATATCCGGACTGCATAACGTTAATTACCACCCCTGGCTCGTGATCTGTACTTTCTATTTCACACATAGCTTGATGATAATGCGGATCAAAATGCGTTCCTTCTGATACTTCGACTTGAGTTATGCCATGCTTTTTGAATACTGATAGCAGCTCTTTACCACACAACAAAACACCTTCAAAAAATGGCTTCAGCGCAGCGTCTGCTTCAACTTTCTCCTGTATTGTCGAAAGATTTTTCGTAACTCGATCAAAATTATCAATTACTGATAACAAATCTTTTGCAAATTTTCCATTTGCGTATTTTTCAGCGTCATTCTTTTCTTTTTCAAGACGCTTTCTTAGATTATCAGATTCCGCGAGTTTCCGAAGAAGAGTATCTTTCAACGTCGCTACTTCTTGCTCTAGCTTCTCGATAGTATTAGTATTTTGAGATAGATCAGCAGCATTTTCGCAAGATCCCTCACAATCCTTCTCTATCTTTTTTTCGGCAGTATCTTTATTAATATCGTTATCCTTACTGTTTTCGTCCTTTTCTGAACGCTCTTTTTTATCTACCATATTTTTTTCCTCCGGAAACAACTTTTTGATGTCGCGATTTTACAAAATAACCGCACAAACTTCAATCTTATTGCAAACAAACTCATTATAACTTGAAAACTTATTATAAACGGTTATAAACGACGTCGACTCGACAGATACAGCAGAAAATTATACGCTGTCTGCATAAATGCCGTGTAAATATTGTATATAAGATTTGTAATTAACGTCTTTCCATCATCAAACTTCTGCGATGTATCACATTTTATTTCAGAAGCTCCAAATTTTTGCTCGACCAGACGAGGTTCAACTCCGCAAAACTTCAATCCGAACTCCCATGATCGCGTAAAATAATGATCTAATGGCATTTTTATCGGATAAAACTTTTCAAGAAGTCTTTTTGCTGCTTCACGATTGATCACATATGCCCCCGAATGCTTAACATTGGTCATATAAAACACAAGAAATTCCATTTCCGAAAGTCGCGCAATCTTCTGCGGATATCCATAATGATTTAACTCAAATCCAACTAAATCCCAAAGCGATTTATTTTCGATAACTGCGGATATAATATCGTAAAGCTTTGTCGGGTCGAATTTTACATCATCTTCGAACACAACTGCGAACTCATTATCAGACGCTAAAAACTGTCGCCAAACTTTCTCATGACTCAGTGAACATCCAATTGTCCCCGGCTCAGGAAGCATTTTGAAGAAATCTTTAAAAGACTTTTCATCTACAATTTCTTTCCAATCTTTTTTCGTTATAGCTTTTCCGTTAACTGCCGAAACTCTTTCAAATGGTATATTTAACTGCTCTACTTGAGAAGAAACAAACTTCCAGCGATCTTTGGATTTATCCATATTTATTATATACGCTGAAACTTTTCCTTTTCGAAATTTTAAATTCTCATGGATCTTCTCAAAATTCTTTTTATGATTTTCTTTCTTCAACAAATCACAATATTCTTCTATATCCCAACAGAACACACCAACAATCAGCGCCAAAACTGCTGTTGAAAAGAAATCCGCACTTCCTATCAACCAGCTAAAAAGGAAAGTAAGCAAAACCGTAAGCGCAAGGAAAGCTGTTTTCTTCGCAGTTTCTTCTCTCATAGTTCTATATCTCCCCTTCCCTTCTAAAAATTTTTGTTACAATAATTTTTCAATTCTTCTTCCAATTTACCTTTACTGAATTTCGCAAAATATAGGAGCATGATCAGATGGTTTTGGCAATGCTCTTACTGATTTTAACACCTCTCCACTAACAAATCGATCGTTTGCTTTCTGCGATAAATAGAATTGATCTATTCGTAAACCGATGTTTCGTTTAAATGCACCCATACGATAATCCCACCAAGTAAATCCTTTATCGTCCAGCGGATCAGAAAAACCGGCATCACGCAATTGTTTTACGGCTTCTCTCTCTTTTGGAGAACAGCACAACATCGCTTCACAATCAATTTCTTCACATGCGTCTCTCGGATACGGTGCAACGTTAAAATCTCCTCCGGCAATAAAAATCTCGTTACCGAACTGTAAAAACCTTTCTTTTAAGTTTCTCAGAAAATCCAGCTTGTAATAATAATGTTCCGCACCAACAGCTCGACCATTCGGAACATAAACTGATGCGACATAAACTCCACCCGTAAATGCTTCAATATATCTTGCTTCTTCACAAAAATCCGTTTTAACTTCCTCAATGATATGCTTCGAAAAAATCGCAACCCCATTCCGTCCTTTTTCTCCTCGAAAACTCATGTTGTAACCAAGATCTTCCAGGCATTCAGATGGAAACAAACGATCATCTACACGTGTTTCCTGCAGCAAAAAAACATCCGGCTTATACTCATGCGCGACCATGCACAGATGTTCGACTCTCGCCCTTATTGAATTAACGTTCCAAGAAACTATTTTCATTTTTCTATTACATACTTTCTTTTTAACTTTTTAAAATCATTCTACAAACAATATCAGACTTATATTATACTAATGAAAGAAATAACGATAGAGATTAGATATGCAGGAAAATGATATAAAAAACATAGAAAAAATGCGAGAAGAAAGCAAAACTGAGACTATGCGCGTTGTGTCTCCGGAAATGGAAAAGATTTTGTATAAGAAATTTCCTATGCTTGATCATGGTTTTATTCGAGTAATCGATTATATGGGAACCGATGCGTCTATTGTTCAGGCAGCGCGAGTATCATATGGTGTCGGAACGAAGAAGAAACAAGAAGATCGCGGACTTATCAATTATCTGATGAGACATGGTCACACCACACCTTTTGAAATGTGCGAAATAAAATTACATATCAAACTTCCGATATTTGTTATGCGCCATTGGATTAGGCACCGTACAGCAAACGTAAATGAGTATTCGGCACGATATTCCGTTTTGAGCAACGAATTTTATATCCCTGAGTTGGATCAAATTGCCCGTCAATCCGAAATCAATAAGCAGGGAAAATCTGATATTGCTATGGATCAAGTAAAAGCACGGGAAATTATCAACATCATAAAAGAAGTTTCAAGCGATGCATATGAAAAGTATGCACATATGCTGAATGATATGTCTTTAGCGAGAGAATTGGCGCGAACAATCCTTCCTGTTAGCGTGTACACAGAGGTATATTGGAAGATAGATTTACACAATCTGCTGCACTTTCTCAAACTCCGTGCAGATTCACACGCGCAATATGAAATCAGATGTTATGCAAATAAAATTTTGGATATTGTAAAAGCTTGGGTTCCGTTTACGTACGATGCCTTCGTAAATTATCGTCAAAACGCTGTATCTGTATCTAAAAAATGCATCGAACTCAATAAACGTATGCTGAAAGGCGAAAAGATATCGCAAGAAAACAGCGGATTAAGCAAAGGCGAATGGATGGAGTTTATAAATGCATTTGAATTGCAGGATTTCGTTTCTTAATTTTTTGTTTACGGAATTGTGATTTTTTAGATTTATGGACTTTGGGAGCTTTTTAGATGGTTTTGATTTGTCCTTCTATGTTATCCGCAGATCCAACAAGATTGGGAGATGAACTGCAAGCAGTAGAACGCGCCGGAGCAAATTGCATTCACTGGGATATCATGGACGGTTGCTTCGTCGATACGATTACCTTCGGTGCACAGGTTGTTGCTGCCCATAGAAAAATATCGTCTTTGCGATTTGATGTGCATCTTATGGTCGAAAATCCCGACAAACATTTGCGAAAATTCGCAGAAGCGGGAGCAGATTCGATAATCGTCCATTCGGAGACAACAAAACATCTTCACAGAACACTAGGCAACATCAAAAAAATGGGGAAACTGTCTGGAGTCGCGCTAAATCCTGCGACTTCTATCGATTGTTTGAAATATTGTCTGGATATTATAGATATAGTTATTGTAATGAGCGTTAATCCAGGCAGTTCAGGACAACAATTCATCCAATCACAATTAGAAAAAATCGCAGAATTGAAACAAATTATTCCTGAAACAACAGAAATATGCGTCGATGGAGGTATTAATGCAAACACAGGACGAGAATGCATCATAAATGGAGCTAACAGTCTCGTCACTGGGTCGTATCTGTTCAAAAGCAAGGACTACGCTAAAGCAATACAGGAACTGAGAACATGCTGATCAGGTAATTTCCGGATTTTATATTTTATTATCTGGCTTTATCGGTTTTCTTATAATAGAGATCTTGCAAAAGTCGAAAATGGCATTTGGAAGACGCTGATCATCAGTACACAAAAACGCCTAAAATGACTTTCGCAAGATCTCTAATATTTCAAAAAAAACTTTTTCTAAAAATTTAGTTCAAAATCCCATTATCTTTTCTCTTTTCCCTTTCAAATATAGCGTATCAATCAGTTTTGCCAATGCTCCGTTGCCTAATACATTAAATCCTGTAATAATCGGATCAAATATGACATAAATAGCAATAATTAATGAAGACATATCCGGAGTAAATCCCAAATATTTTTCCAAGATAGGCGTCATAACAATAATTCCTCCGGCAGGAACAGCAGCAACAGAAAATTTTGCGATCACAAAAAATACCGTAAATATAAAATACGATGTCAAAGTCGGTTCCGGCATATCAAAATGCTTCAGCAATGCATACGCCAACAACGGAATTCCCAAGCAATCACCCAAAAGATGAACATTTACTGTCGCTGAAATAATTGATCCAGCTAGTTCCTTATTTTTTGCGTTTTTCTCAGCACACATAATTGTTACAGGCATAGTTAAGGCGCTAGAAATTGTTCCCAACGCCGTTAAGAAAGCAGGAAGCATATTTTTTATTGATGTAACACAGTTTCTTAGTTTTAGTCCTGACACCAAAAAGAAGAACAAAAACGCATATACAGACGCATAAATGAAAAATATAAAAAAAACAACAGAATAACTTTCTATAAGTTTCGTAAGAGTACCTTCAGATGCGCATTTAATTACAAATCCAACTATAAATAACGGAATTAATACGGAAATAAACGAGAATAATCTTTGCACAATGATATCTACTTTTTTTATCGTAATATCTGCCACATTCTTGGTCATAAAAAAGGTACTGCCTAATCCAAAAGCCATTCCTCCGAACAATGCAAACTCATTTTTTATCAAACTCGGAAATTCAAAAACAAAATAAGGTTTCAATTGCTCGCTTGTAGTTATCGGATCACCAACATGAAAATCGAATAAATAAAACAATGATCCTACATAGTGCATCATAAATGTATTAACGAAATTCGACATACATAAACAACCGAAAATTAAACATACTACGCTTAGTGCATTGCCCGCCAGTTTTGCAAAAGTCTTGAATAATAAACCAAAGATAATAAATGGCAGCAAGAACAAAACTATTGATTTTATAGTAAGACTGCAAGCGTAGATAATCTGTTTTACGATTTCAGGAATAATCGGATTTAATAAAATCGAAACAAT
Organism: uncultured Alphaproteobacteria bacterium; assembly: GCA_905233775.1. Taxonomy (GTDB): domain Bacteria; phylum Pseudomonadota; class Alphaproteobacteria; order UBA3830; family UBA3830; genus BNWE01. The sequence goes on from CAJOEB010000032.1 coordinate 7,453, forward strand.
TATTATAATTAAGAGAGTAAACGGTAATTTTTTATACATTTTCATCAACCTTAAAAAAATAAAGAATAAATACACAGATATTGACCCGGATCTGTCAACCGTCAACGAAATAATTGAATTGAATTATAGAAACGGAAACAGTCTAGATCTATTAACTACTTTTTTGTTGTTGTAGTTGTAGTAGTCTTAGTTGTTATCCCCACTGCAGCGGTAGCTGTCGTAGTTTTTTCTGCAGCAGTCATAGTTTTCGCAGAATTTGCTACTATTGCTTTCGTAGTATCGACATTAGTATTCGCCACCGTTGTTGCTGTAGTTGTCGCTGCTTTGATCGCCGTTTTTTCGATGTTTCCCGCATTTTTTTGATTTGTTGGATGCGCTCTTCTTTCTATACTCCATCCACCTCCAAGAGCTTTGCACAAATCAACAATAGCATTCAGCTGATTTTGCAGAGCATTCGTTAGTTCCATTTCTGTCGACAAAAGACCTCTCTCAACA
>CAJOEB010000033.1 GCA_905233775.1 uncultured Alphaproteobacteria bacterium
TACTTCAAGCAGCGGATTATAACGTCGAAAAAGCGCAAATGGGTATCGTTTATATTGATGAAATAGATAAAATCTCGAAAAAGACCGACAATCCATCAATTACCAGAGATGTTTCAGGAGAAGGCGTACAGCAGGCTCTGTTGAAAATTATGGAAGGAACGGTTTCATCTGTTCCGCCTCAAGGAGGAAGAAAGCATCCTCAGCAGGAGTTTTTGCACGTCGATACGACCAATATATTGTTTATTTGCGGAGGTGCATTCGCAGGTTTAGATAAGATTATAGCGGCGCGTGGCGATACTTCTTCAATAGGTTTTGGAGCAGATGTGAAAGACAAAGATGATCGTCAGATTGGTGAGCTGTTTGAAAAAGTCGAACCGGAAGATTTGCTGAAATATGGTCTTATTCCAGAATTTATCGGACGATTGCCGGTAATTGCTACCTTAAATGATCTTGATGAAAAAGCACTTATATCAATTTTAACAGAACCAAAAAACGCATTGGTAAAACAATATCAGCAGTTATTCAGTATGGAAGGTGTTTCTCTCGTTTTCGAAGAAGAAGCTATAGCGGCAGTCGCAAGATTAGCTCTCGAAAGAAAAACAGGAGCGCGCGGTCTTCGTTCGATAATGGAGTCAATTTTATTAGATGTAATGTACGAGCTACCTTCATATAAAAATATAGAAGAAGTCATAATTTCAAAAGAAGTTATTGAAGGAACCAGCAAACCTATATTAAAATATTCAGACTCTAAGAATAGTGTTTGTGTTGGGAGTTAAAACTTGGATAACGACAATAACATTTGTCCGGTGCTTTCTATCAGGGATCTTGTAGTTTTCCCTCATATTGTTGTTCCGCTTTTTGTGGGAAGAGAAAAATCCATTAATGCGCTTAATGCAGCGATGGAAGGCAATAAAAAAATTGTTCTTCTCACGCAAAAGAGCTTGCAAAATGATGATCCGGCCTATGATGATTTATATCATGTCGGTGTTTTAGGAAGTATATTGCAACTTCTGCGACTTCCTGATAATACGGTAAAAATTCTCATAGAAGGACTTGATCGCGTAAAAGCGACTGAATGTGTATCCGATACCGATTATTTCTCCGTTAAATACGAGGTTTTGGAAGCAGAACAAAACGAAGATGTAATGGAGATTGAAGCATATCGCAGAACAGCTATAGATATGTTCGAAAATTATTCCAAACTAAATCGGCGTATTTCTCCTGATATAGTAAATGCCGCAAAAGGTATGGAGTCAGTCAATGATTTGATCGACATTATATCTGCGCATATGGTTCTTCGAATAAAGGAAAAGCAACTTCTTTTGGAAGAAACAAGCACAATAAAGCGTTTTAATAAGCTCTTATCTTTCATGGAGTCCGAAATTGACGTGATAAATGTTGAGCGAAAAATCCGCAGTCGCGTTAAGAAGCAAATGGAACGCAGTCAGAAGGAATATTATCTCAATGAGCAAATAAAGGCGATCCAAAAAGAGCTCGGAGATCCTGATGAAGTAGTTGACGAGATAAAAGAGTTTGAAAATCGTGCGAAAAGTGTGAAATTTACAAAAGAAGCTCGTGAAAAGTTTAATTCTGAGCTCAAAAAGTTGCGAAATATGCCAAATATGTCTCCTGAAGCTACAGTCGTACGAAACTATTTGGATTGGCTTATAACTATTCCATGGAAACAGAAAACAAAAATCAAAAAAGATCTGAAAGAAGCAAAGAAAATTCTTGATAAAGACCATTATGGTTTAGATAAAATCAAAGAAAGGATTATTGAATTTCTTGCAGTACAAAATCGTGTTGGTAAAGTTAAAGGCACTGTTCTTTGCTTTGTAGGACCTCCGGGAGTTGGAAAAACATCGCTTGCGAAATCGATTGCAAAAGCAACAGGCAGAAACTACGTAAAAATGTCGCTCGGTGGCGTTCATGATGAGTCTGAAATAAGAGGACATCGCAGAACATATATCGGTTCTATGCCGGGAAAAATTATATCGTGTATGAAGAAAGCGAAGTCATCAAATCCTTTGTTTTTGCTTGATGAGTTGGACAAAGTCGGTTCGGATTGGAAGGGAGATCCGTCAAGTGCATTGCTGGAAGTTTTAGATCCTGAACAGAGCGCCAATTTCAACGACCACTATATTGAGGTGGATTATGATCTATCCGACGTAATGTTTGTCGCAACCGCTAATAGCTTTAATATGCCAAGTCCGTTGCTGGATCGTTTGGAAATCATCAAATTATCAGGATACACGGAAATCGAGAAATTGGAGATAGCAAAACGGCATTTGATCGAAAAAAATCGAAAAGACGGTGGATTATCGAGCAGTGAGCTAACAATTGATGACGATGCTATTATGGTATTGATCCAAAATTACACTCGTGAAGCGGGAGTACGTGCTCTTGAGCGCGAAATAGCAAATATCGTTCGTAAATCGGTAAAAGAAATAGAAGAAAGCGATAAAAAAACAAAGAACATACATGTTACTGTCGATAATTTAGAGAAGTACGCTGGCCCTAAGAAGTTTAAGCGCCTGGGATTAGAGGATAAAAACCTCGTTGGTGTAGTAACCGGTATGGCATGGACGGAAGTCGGTGGCGAGTTGCTCTCCATTGAAGCAATCAGCGTTCCGGGAAAGGGAAAAACCACATTAACCGGAAAATTAGGCGATGTTATGCAGGAATCTGTTCACGCAGCAATCAGTTTTGTCAGATCAAGAGCCGAGCACTATGGCATCGATCCGAAAGTTTTCGAGAATACAGACTTCCATGTGCATGTTCCTGAGGGAGCCACACCAAAAGATGGACCTTCTGCGGGCGTTGCGATGGTTACCAGCATTGTTTCAACATTAACGTCAACACCTGTTCGAAAAGATGTTGCTATGACAGGCGAAATAACTTTGCGCGGTCGTGTATTGCCAATCGGAGGATTGAAAGAGAAATTGCTGGCAGCGCACAGGGAAGGTATCAAGACGGTTATTATTCCGATGGAAAATGAATCCGATTTGCAAGAGATTCCTGAAAGTGTACTGAGCAATCTCAATGTGGTAAAAGCAGAGACTGCTGATGATGTGTTGAAAACCGCCTTGGTGGGAAATATAACCAAAAAGACGGTATTGGCGCACGCTCCGACAGTGCAGTAGCAGTAATACAGAATAATACAATAAAAATATACATCCGCGAAAACTTTAAGTCGATTTGAATTGAATACTTGAGTTTCTTTATTGTTTCTTTTTTTATTGTCGGATCGTTATTTTGAACTGATATAATCGAAATTGATATAAAAGTCACAGCAAACTCTTGTAATTAAGTTTACAAGAACTTTTTCATTAGAGATCTTGCAAAAGTCGAAGATGGCATTTGGAAAACGCTGATTATCAGTACACAAAAAACGCCTAAAATGGTTTTCGCAAAATCTCTATTTTTTATTCCAAGAAATATTGACAATGGGGGGGGGAAGATATACTAGTTATCGCTTCAATAAAGTCAAATTTTGTGTTGAATAGTTAACTTATGGAGGTAATCAATGAAAAAATGGATTATAACTTCGGTTTGTTTTATCTGTTTTTGTAGTACAAATGTTCCAAATGTTATAAATGCGATGGATGCAACAGAGAGCGCAAGAATAGGTGCAGAATATTTGTCTCAAATAAAAGAGCTGAAACGTGTACAACAAGAACATTTTAGCATATTAGAGTTGCGTAATAAAATCGAACGCGAGCTTATGGCAGATATGCGAGCAACTGGAGATCAAGAGTTAATAGCAGAAATTGATCACAGAAGTCATTTTTGTGTATCAGGTTTCAGAGGTTTTTGCTATTTTGCTTTCGGGATGCCAAATAGACGTCTTTTATGCCAAGAAATTGCAGATTGCGAATATATTCTATTAAATAAATACGTAAGATTATTCGATAATGTTCTTGCTGGAGGAGATCCTAAATGGGAATTCTTAAAAGAACAAATAAGTAATAGACCTGCTTCAAGTATTTTCAACTATTTTCTTAATTCACATAAATATGAAACCGAAGATATTTGTCCATATGAATTTGTAAAATCAAATCCGCTAACTAAAGACATAGTTGATCATATGTATGAGGAATTCGCAGATTGGACAGATTCAAAGTTAGATGATTTATATGAAAAATATTATAAAAAATTAAATGTTGATAACAAAACGTGGGAATTTTTTAGATGGGCATGTTTCTCAGATAAGATTCCACATATATACCACTCATCTATTCCATCTGACACAAATTTTTATCCGGAATATAATCAAAGGCTCAACAAGGCTCTTAAACGACATGGTGAACTAAAAGAACAGGTAGAAATTCTTGACAGAATATTTGTTGAAGCTGAATTAGCTGATATTCATGAAAGAGCGATATCCAATAAAATTGCTTGGTATCTTAGAAAGCATGAAGCAATCTGTAATGATGCTTTAAATAGATCCAAAAAAGAAGAACTAGAGCAAGAGGTTTATGATGCATCTCGCGCTTTGACGCCAAATGAACTGAAAGATGTAACGCCGCTAATGTCTATGATTGCTCAAAAACATGGTATATCTGACGTAAGAGTAATCGATGCGGAAAGTTTGATAACGAGTATGCATCTTCCTGAACCGGAGAAACAACGCTTGTTGTATCTATTAAAGCACGGATCTCAAGAAGAAATAGATGCTGAAATCCATCGATTTTTAGACGAATCGGAATTTTCCGATATTATTATATCTCAATCGCTTATGAGATACTCTAATATTAGGAATGATGTAACTAGTGCTCTATTGTGGGGAGCTCATTATTCTCCAATTTACAGAGATCAAATACTTACACTCATCGCTTGGTCAAGAGTAACCGAACCAGCATTATATGATATAGAAAAATATGGTCTACCTACAAATCCAGGTCACTATCAAAGAAAAATAAGCTTTAATGCAACGTTGGAAGGATCAAATGTCAGTTATTATAATGATAATAATATAAATTATAATAATATAAATATGAATTTTCTTGAGGTAGCATATTTATATGGAATATCGTTATATACGTCTAACCATGTAGCTCTTTTTTATGATCCTAATCGAAAAGCTATTTTTCATGAAATAGGACATGTAATATCTGGAAATATAGGATATATAATCGATACAGAAGAATCTTCCAGACAAAAAACTATGGATATAGCAGCAGAATCAGTTATTCGTCGAAAAGATAAAAGCATGATTGCAGAAAATATGGCATTTCTTCGTTCATTACCGGTAGATAAGATAGATCAGCTAAGAGAAGAGGTCAATTTAATCTTCTCTAAATCGGGTATTCGGGGTCTTCAATTAGAAATATCAGATAACACTGAATTTTTGGAAACTATAGAAAGATTATATACGTCCGATTCTATGTTTACTAATGTTGCCCTGGTACAAAATACAACAGAGTTAATGCAAATTTTGGGTCTGTTTAGTCATACACATAAAGGTAATCATGTTCTTTATATAAATAAGTTATCTGATGCAGCAGTAAACGCTTTTGCGAAGCGACCAATTCGTGTTGACCATGATGGTGAAACTTCAAATGAAAATGACCCTTCTAATTTAAAAAGATCTGAATTATTTGAAGATATAATGAGAAGATTGAAACCTGCAGCAAAAAGAGAACTAAACTTGGATTTTTATAAGGCACTTATATCCGCCTTTGGTATGAATGCAAGCGAATATTTCGATCGTGACAGTACTGCTATTGTACCATTACATTATTACTCTCGATATAGTTCGTTATTTGAACATTAAATACATTATGTACATCAATAGCCGATGTTTCAAATATGTTTAGAAAATATATAAAAAAACAAGAGTACTATATCATGTTGAATATTTGATTTTTTTATACTATTGTAACGTCATCTGTTTTTTTTGCTTTTTGTTTATATATTTGTTTATATGTTTACGAAAAGCAAATTAGCAGTAGGGGGATAGCTCAATTAGGTTAGAGTGGCGGTCTCCAAAACCGCAGGTTGGGGGTTCGATTCCCTCTCCCCCTGCCAAAACAGAAAACGCAGAAGTATGCGAAGTAGCGCAAACACGTGAAAAAAAAATTGCGAAAGTGTTATATGAAAGAAGGTTTTTTAATATGATCAGTCCGGCAGACTTTGTTAGTCAAGTTAGACGCGAGTTACAAAGAGTTACATGGCCAACGCAAAGAGAGACTATCGGCATGGCAGTAGCGGTGGTAGTAATGGTTATCTGTTCCATGATATACTTTTTTGCGGCTGATAGTGTTGTTTGTTTCGTTTTAGAAAAGATTTTATAGAAATAATAAAGATATTTATAATAGAAGAATAGAAGAGATATTTTAAAGTATTTATATAAGATTTATATAAGAAAGATTTAAGTAAGAGCGTAAGCAGAAGTAGAAAGAAGGAATACGGCATTGAAGTGGTATGTTGTTAATGTTTACTCCGGATCTGAAAAAAGGGTTCTTGAGCAAATATATGAAAAAGCCAAAAAGAACGGTCTTAGCGACATGTTCGGAGAGATTTTGATTCCTTCGGAAGAAGTGATTGAAATTAAAAAAGGCGAAAAAGTAAAGTCAGAGAAGAAATTTTTCCCGGGATATATCTTAGTTCAAATGGATTTATCTGATGAAACTTGGCATTTGGTTCGATCCATTCCAAAAGTGTCGGATTTTCTCGGGGCACGTGGGAAACCCTTGCCGATTTCCAATGCAGAAGTTGAGCGTATTGTAAAGAAAGTCGAAGATAGTGCAAATGTTTCGCATCATGCGGTCACGTATGAAGTTGGTGATGCTGTTACGGTTTGCGACGGACCTTTTGCAACGTTCCAGGGAGTTATTGAAGAAGTCGAAGTTGAAAAAGAGCGCGTAAAAGTCTCTGTTTCTATTTTCGGAAGACCTACGAACGTCGATTTGAGCTTTTCTCAGATTGAAAAAATATCGTAGTTGTTATTATTTTTTGGTTGAAGATTGTTTATATAGATGATATAAAAACATCGAAAATGAGGAATTATTACAAATGAGAACGTTTTCTCTTAAAGCAGGGCAAGTAAAGAAAGATTGGGTAATGATCGACGCCAAAAATTTGGTGCTTGGTCGTTTGTCTGCCGTTATCGCAAGTCATCTGCGCGGAAAGCATAAGCCGGAGTTTACTCCAAGCATGGATTGCGGTGATTATGTGGTTGTTATTAACGCTGATAAAATTCAAGTTACAGGGAATAAGCTTGAAGATCAGAAATTTTATTGGCACACAGGGTATCCCGGTGGTTTGAAAGAAAGAACCTTAAAGGAAACTTTAGCAAGTAAACATCCTGAAAGAGCAATATCAAAAGCGGTTGAGCGTATGCTTCCGAAAGGACCTCTTGGGCGCAAAATGCTCGGAAATCTCAAGATATACGCAGGAGAAAATCATCCTCATGCAGCGCAGCAGCCAAAAGTTTTAGACGTTGCTTCCATGAATGCAAAAAACGTAAAGAGGAGCTAGTTTATAATGTCATCTACTCTTGAAGAACAATTAAAGACTGTAGAAACAGAAGTTAAAAAAGTTGCTGAAACCTCTGGAACTGAAAAACCGGAGAGAGTTCAAAAATTGGATAAATTAGGCAGAGCATACGGTACGGGGCGTCGTAAGGAATCGGTTGCGCGTGTGTGGATTAAACCGGGAAGTGGCGAAATGATCGTAAACGGCAAGCCTGTTTTGGAATACTTTACAAGATCGGTTTTGCAGACAATCGTTATGCAGCCGTTTACAAACAGAGCTGGTCGCTATGATGTATGGTGCACTGTCAGCGGTGGCGGGTTGTCTGGACAAGCTGGAGCGGTTCGCCATGGTATTAGTCGTGCGTTAGTCGGATATGAACCGGATTTGCGCGATGTATTAAAACCGGAAGGAATGCTTACAAGAGATTCACGTATGGTCGAGAGAAAGAAGTTTGGTCTTATGAAAGCAAGACGTAGCTTCCAGTTCTCGAAGCGTTAGTTTTTTTATATTTTTAAGAAGGAGCTTTCGGCGTATAATTAAATGTCGAAAGCTTTTTTTGTATGTTGCTCATAT
>CAJOEB010000034.1 GCA_905233775.1 uncultured Alphaproteobacteria bacterium
TTCTATAGCTTCATATCCAAAGTTTGTGTATCGAACCAATAAAGTTATTTCTTGCCCATGATCTATAGATTCAAGCCGATTTTTCTTTAGTAAACTCGCGTGAATGAAAACATCTTCGCCTGTTCGCATTTGAGCAAAACCAAATCCTTTGGCCGGATTAAACCACTTCATTATTGCTTTGACTTGCTCAGGATCTCTATCAGAAATCTCATATTTATTAAGTTGTACTACTTCACGAATATTAGAGACCTTTAAACCGCGTTCAGCCTCTTCTATATCACAGATAATAACATCATCATTATTTAGTTTTTTTATCCCCGCTTGATCAATAACTGAAAAATGCAAAAAAACATCTCCCGGAATACCTTCCATCTCGACAAAACCATATCCTTTAAATTGGTTAAACCACTTAACCTTGCATTTTACTCCTGAATATTGTGTTTTATTCGCATTAGTAGACATAAAAACCACTCCTTTAAAAAACAATCATATTTTTCATTTTATACACCTAAAAACACGATGTATTATTGTCTATAATAAGTGAACAAACTTTATAAAAGATTAATTTTATAAGATTTTTGAAAAAATTTTTGTCTTTTAATATATCAAACACAGAAGCTGAAAAAATCACCGATTATCATTGTCCTGGTGTACGTATGGATAACGCTTTTTTCAACAATTGTAGAATTCTCCTTAAAAGACAGACATATGTATCATCAAAATATCGTTTTTTATGGTTGCTATATAAGTTTCATATTGTCCTGCACATATTTTGCCCAAAGATCGGGTCGTTTTTTCATTGTAATCATTTTCGACAAATCATTTTGAAATGATCTTATTTTTTGATGATTGCCCGATAATAAAATTTCTGGAACTGCAATATTTTTAAAAACAGAAGGTTTTGTATACTGATCATGTTCTAATAGGTTTTCTTGAAAAGAATCGTTTTGTACTGATTGTTGGTCGCCGACTATACCGGGTAATAATCGTACACATCCCTCAATAATAGCCATTGCTGCTACTTCTCCACCAAGCAAAACAAAATCACCGATAGATACTTCTTCAAATTTATAGTAGTCCAATATTCTCTGATCTACACCTTCGTATCTTCCGCAAAGCACAGTTAATCCCGCTGATTGGCTTATATCAGCAAGATCCTTTTGATTTAATTGGCGTCCACGTGGAGAAAAATATATACGCTTAAATTTTTGTGTACGTTTAAATTTCTGTTCATTTTCTGAAAAAATTCGTTCATTTTCTGAAGAAGAATTAAGAGAATTAAATGCCATTTCAAATGTTAACGGAGAGAGTAACATACCAACGCCACCTCCGTAGGGGTAAGAGTCTATTCGATCGTTATGAGCAGGAAATTTTTTTAAATCCACGATATTTAGACACCATTCGTTGCGCTTGAGTGCTTTACCTATTAAGGAAACTCCCAAAGATCCCGGAAAAGCATCAGGAAATGATGTAAAAATATTTGCTTGCCACATAAAAAGAGATATCCAAAAAAGAGATATTTATGATACCAGTTAACAGATTATTAATCTAGTATAGACTTTTTTGATGATAAATAGTATAAACTCCTAAATTACTTTGATGGTTACTGTCATGAAAAAAATTAGTAGCAATGAAGTGGATGAAAAAAGCAAAAACGCAATAAAAGTCTCCGCTTCTCATCGAAGTTTATCTTTTCTTTCTATGTTCAAATTATCGGTTTTTGATTCCCTTCCGAAAGGTGTGTTTGCAATTTCGCTTTTCGGATTATTTCTTGGTGCATCAACAACTATGATATACAGTCAACTAGGACTTTTCTTAAAAAATGAATTGCATGCAACTGAATTAAAAATCGCGTTTATTGATGGAATGGTGGAGTTTATTGCATATGTAACTCGCATATTTTCAGGAATGATCAGCGATTATTTCATGAATAGAAAATTTATTCTTTATATCGGATGTATCACTACTCTTTTTATGAAACCACTTTTTGCAATTGCAACATCTCCTCTAATGGTCATGGTAGCACAATCTATAGAAAGGGTGGGTAACGGACTACAAGCTACTCCAAGAGATGCATTGATAGCTGATCTCAGTACTCCTGCAACAAGAGGTCAGTCATTTGGTTTTAGTAAATCATTTAAAACAATTGGTGGCTTGCTTGGTACAAGCATTGCTATCATGATTATGTGGTTATCTTCCAATAATTATCGCCTTGTGTTTGCTTGTGCAACTATTGCTGTTGCAATTTCGATATTCTGCTTATCAAAGATAAAAACAAAAGAAGAAATACGAAATACCGGACATACCGAAGCAAAAAAGAAAATAACTAATCCGTTTAAAAAGCAATATCTGAAATCATTCGATATTCACTTTTGGAAATTGATCGCATTTGCGGTTATCTTTGAACTCGGACATTTTACGGAAGCATTATTCCCGATCTACGCAAACAATTTTGTGTCTACCAGTGTTGCAAGCTCTGTCAGCATGTTTATCAGCATTGGTCAGATACTTTGTTCATTTCCTATTGGTTTGTATGCAGATAAGTTTGGAAAAGAGCGTTTCTTAAAAGTCTGCATAATTATGATGATCTTAGCTAATATATCTTTCATGAGTGCATCATCGATTTACCAAGTGTATATCGGCGCTTTCCTATGGGGCGGACAAATGACGGCGAACCAAGGGCTGTTCTTATCCGTTCTTACTGAGCGCGTAGATAGTCATCTAAGAGGAACTGCTATAGGTATATATTATTGTGCGGTAGGAGCATCGTATTTGACTGCGTCAGTAATTTCCGGAAAAATATGGACGTCTTACGGCAGTATGTATTCATTCCTCTATAGTATAATATTCTGCGCAATCAGTTTAGCTCTTTTCAAAACTCTTATGCCGCCGAAAAAAGCATCAAACGGAGCTTAAGATGTTATCCAAGGCTCCTGAATTCTGGTATAAAAAGCCTATTAATAAAGTAATTTATCAAGTCTTACATCCGTTAAGTCAGGTTTATACTTTCTTTGCGAAACGTAATTATAATAAAGAATACAAATACAAATCTTCTCAAGCTTATGTGGTTGCAATAGGCGGAATTACTGTCGGAGGATCGGGAAAAACGCCGGTTGTTGCGTCTATGTGCAAAGTTTTAAAAACAGTTAATCGAAAAGCAGCAATTTTAAGCAGAGGATTTGGCAGAAATTCACATGAAACGCTAAAAGTCGACAATAAAACCCATACTTTCAGAGATGTTGGCGATGAACCGTTGTTATTATCCGAACATGCGGACGTTTTTGTTGGTGCAGATCGTATGAAAAGCGCAAAAATGGCAGAGGAAAGCGGTCATAATTTGCTAATCCTTGATGATGGTCTCACACAACGTGATTTACAGCCGAATGCAAAAATCGTTGTGGTAGATAGTACGCAAGGTTTCGGAAATGGAGAAATGCTGCCGCTTGGTCCTAATCGGCTGAATTTCGATATGATAAAAGATGATATAAATGGTGTAGTTATCATAAAAGCACATGAAAATGAAAATATCGATGAACTAACAGCGCAAATACCGAAAGAAATTCCATTGGTGATCGGATATTTAGAAGAAGATTTTTCAGATGTGCCTGAAAATGGGAAGCTTGTTGCTTTTTGCGGAATAGGGTATCCGAAGAAATTCTTTAATTCAGTAAAAAGGAAATTTAATTTTGTTGAAAAAATCGAATTTCCTGATCATCATCCGTTTTCTGATGAAGACATAGTTGATCTTTTAGACGAAGCTCGTTTACATGATGCACGTTTAGTAACTACAGAGAAAGATTTTGTTCGTATTCCTCGCAGATTTCATAATTTTATATCTGTTGTGCGCATAAAGGTTGTTTGGAAGGATACGGCAAAAATTGCTCAACATTTGAATTTGCAGGCGTGATCTATGAAAATATTCATCGCCTCCGATCATGCCGGATTTGAGTTGAAAGAAAGATTGATAGAACATATCAAAAAAAATATTAGTAACACCAATTCTATTATAGATCTTGGAACAAATAATACGTCATCTTGCGATTATCCTATTTTCGCTAATAAGCTGGTTCAACATCTGTTAGAAAATCCTTCCGACAGCAATAACAAAAATCGCGGAATACTCATTTGCGGCACAGGAATTGGAATGTCTATTGCTGCCAATAGAACTCCCGGTATCAGAGCGGCATTGTGTTTTAATAAAGAAATGGCGATAATGTCCAGGAAGCACAATAATGCGAATGTTATTGTTTTCGGAGCGCGTATTATTACGTATGAAACGGCAATATGTTGTGTCGAAGCTTTTCTGCATACGGATTTTGATGGCGGAAGACATGCTCGACGTTTAACTCTGATAGATTCTTCTGACAGTAAAGCCGAATGTGCTCTCAATGAAAAGTATATGCGTCGTTTGGCTTGAATAGATAAAGGGATAAGATTCAAGATAAGCAATAATCAAACTATGGTAAAGTAGTAAAATATTTTGGGGAGTAATGTTATGGTAAAATTCAATGGTTATCTTTTAAATGAATCAGAAATTACTGACAAAGAATTATTTAGCTCAATAAAAAGCGAACTTAACAGACAACAGACTCAAATAGAACTAATCGCATCAGAAAATTTTGTATCTAAAGAAGTCTTAGCGGCTATTGGTTGCGTAATGACCAACAAATATGCTGAAGGTTATCCGAGTAAACGTTACTATGGCGGCTGTGATTTTGTTGATATCGCAGAAAAGCTTGCGATTGAAAGAGTATGTAAACTATTCAAATGCAAATTTGCAAATGTTCAGCCACATTCGGGAGCTCAAGCAAATCTATCGGTTTTATATGCATTATCAAAACCGGGAGATACCATTCTCGGAATGGAGCTTGCTATGGGCGGACATCTTACGCATGGAGCAAAACCTACAATATCGGGAAAATGGTTTAACGCTGTCGGTTATGGCTTAAACAAAGATGGATATATCGACTATGATCAAGTAGAGCATCTTGCAAAACAGCATAAACCGAAGGTAATCATCGCAGGAGCGTCATCTTACTCTCGAAAGATCGATTTTAAAAAATTTCGAGAAATTGCAGATGAAGTTGGTGCATTTTTGTTCGTTGATATTGCACATTACGCCGGATTAATTGTTGCTGATTTGTATCCTTCTCCTATGGAATACGCTCATGTCGTAACTTCGACGACTCATAAAACATTACGAGGTCCGCGTGGAGGTATTATTCTTACAAACGATGAAACACTGGCGAAGAAAATTAACAGTGCTGTATTTCCCGGTGTACAAGGTGGTCCGCAAATGCATTCGATAGCGGCAAAAGCTGTTGCGTTTGGAGAAGCGTTGCGACCAGAGTTCAAAGAATACGCGAAAAACGTTCTTGAAAACTCAGCAGCAATGGCGAACAGATTAAAAGAACGTGGACTGGATATTGTTTCCGGTGGAACAGATAGCCATTTATCTGTCGTTGATCTTACGGCTCTATCAATTACCGGAAAGATCGCTGAAACAGAGTTAGAAAAAGCGGGAATAACATGCAATAAAAACGCTATTCCGTTTGATAAACTGCCGCCATCACAGGCATCTGGTATAAGAATAGGCTCCGCAGCAATGACTACCAGAGGAATGCGAAAAGCAGAATTTATGAAGATCGCTGATTTGATCTATGATATACTCTCTAACTACGGAAAAGACGAGTACGAGAGCGTAAAAACAAAAGTGAGATCGGAAACATTAGCTATGTGCCAAGCATTTCCTCTTTATAGTTAATAGATAATATAATAGCTAGTATCTGAAGTATCTCTAATCAGTGATGGAGTTCCAAAAAATATGGAAAATATGAAAAATGTAGGAAACAACGGGAAAAAGCGCAGAGAAAAAAGCGGATTACGCGGGATATCCAGATTTTGCGCATTGCAAAACTTATATCGCTCAGAATTTTTTGATGATCATATATATTTGGATAATCGTGCATACAATAACATTGATTTTGTAAACAGTAATAAACCTGAGGAACTTTCAGAAGCTTTTCTTACTGAATCTATTTCGCTTTCTGATATGGATGAGAAGTTTTTTAAGCAATTGTTTAATGAAACGAAGAAGAATTTGCGTGAAGTCGATAAAGTTATTGCGAAAAATCTATCAAAGAAGTGGAGTATAGACCGTATTGATCCTGTAGCAAAATGTATTTTACGCCTGGGAATTACTGAACTGATGTTTTTTAAAGAGACTCCACCAAATGTGATTTTCAATGAATATATTGAGATAGCAAAGGCTTTTTTTGAAACAGCCGAAGTATCATTTATTAACGGATTGCTAAACAAAGTCGCAAAATCTGTACGAATATAAATATAGATCGATGTTTATTTACTCATTTACTCATTTTTGAATTGGAAACAATCCCGGTTTTGGCGTAATAACTAAACCATAAGTAAAAATATTGCAGATACTCAAAGAATTATCACTTTCATTGGGTCTATGTCTGGCTGATATAATTTTCGGAGATAGTATAAACAATCCAAGCTTTTGTTTGTTATAAAAAATTTCATATTTTCTGTAGCAAAAATCTATAAGAATTCGTTCTTCGCCATCTTGATTACATACCAGATCGGCGTGAAGTTCTTTTACTTGATTTAGCGATATTGTTTTTACTTGTCCGTATGATGTATTCATTTCATGAGGTGATTTGCCGCCGGAAGATGTGGTACTCCAACATTGCTGATATTGATAGCAATCGTTTCTTAACCTTTTTACATAATAGTAATCAACTGCTGCATAGATTCCCAAAGGCCAAGGATTAAACATAGTATTTGTATGAAAAAAATTAAGGCATACAGCATAAGATATCCGTGCGAGATCATCTGTTGTGAGCTGTTTGTTAGTGCGGGTGTTCGTAATCTGCTGTATCATAGATGCAGCAAGATAAGTGGAAGACTTGACCTTATCGTTTAGCTCATAGAAGCGATAATGATCGTTGATGAAAAAGAGGAGACTAATCAGAATAGGTATTGAAAACGAAAACTCGATTAAAATGCTGCCATGGAAAGATTTTCGAAAATGTTTTTTGAATGTTGCTGAAAATATCTGCTGAAATTTCCACAATATTCTCTGGAAACTTGCAAATATCCGCTGGCACAAGCGATCGCCTACCCCCCCCCACCGTGAGTATTGTTATCGCTGTTGAAGAGTGGTTTGAATAATGTATTGTTCATTAATGATATCCTTATTCAGTTATATAAATAAGTTTTAATAGAGAATGATGAAAAAATAGATAATATTTTCTCATATCATACAAAATAAAACAAAAATATGCAGAGTTTAAATTTATCTTTTTATTCATAGAAGCTATAGTGATTATTAGTCGCTTATTGATATATAATAATCGGCCAATACTGAAACTATAGCCTTTGCACTACCTTTAGGAAGACTATACTTTTCATCGATTTCTTCATATATTGGATCCCACCTATTACGACTATCTTTTCGGAAAAAAGGCCAGAAAGTATCTACGAAATTACTGTTAATTACAAAATCTTGACTTAA
>CAJOEB010000035.1 GCA_905233775.1 uncultured Alphaproteobacteria bacterium
TCCGCCATATGCGCACATTAGCATTGTATCCGAGTTTATCATCGGTCCCATCTTGCACATGACTGTCGGTTTCATAGGAACCCAAGTGCCGGCAGGAACAGGAATGCATGGTCCCGGAGTTAGTACACCAAATGCTGCTGCAGTAAGTGCTGCTGTAACAGGGTTCATTAGACTCATACATACTCCAAAAGGTGCAATATTTAAAAAAGGAACACAATCAGCCATGTTTCCCAGCGGTCCGGCTTTTCCCATTACCATTGATGCCGGAAGTACTGTCAAAGGAGTTGGTGCCGCTCCGAAAGGACACTGAAGAACAGCTCCCATACATATTCCTAATCCCATTATTAGCTCCAATTGACTAATAGAGATCTTGTAAAAGTCGAAAATGGCATTTGGAATACGCTGATTATCAGTACACAAAAAACGCCTAAAATGACTTTTGCAAAATTTCTAATGCATAACAACTTTCGTTTAATTATTACTGTTTTAACATTATAACTCAATGTATTTTTAGAAAAAATAATATTAAAATTAAACTTAATTGTTTTTGTTTTTTCTGTTCGACCAAAAATATCTCTACATATAATATTTATACCTATATAGACTTTTGCCAAAAATTATTTTACTATAGCGATTACGTATATAATACGTATATAAATAGTATTGCATATATAATAGTAAAAGTAATTACTGTCTTAATTATTAAAATAAAAGAAGAATAGAGAGAAGTTTTATATGACAAAATGTAATGATGTCAGCGAGGTGTTATCATCTTGGACACCCGAAATAATATTGTCTTTATCAAGAAATTATTCGTGGAATTCGTTATTTTGCGATATTAGAGCGGGTTTGTTGGTTGCTGTAGTCGCATTTCCGTTGTTTATGACTTTCGCAATTGCTTCGGGAGTGTCTCCGAGCGTTGGTATTACAACTTGCGTTGTTGCCGGAACTATCGCATGCCTTTTTGGTGGAGCAAAATTCCAGATAGTCGGACCGACTGGGGCATTCGCAATGATCGTATATGACATTATCATCAAAAAAGGCTTCGAAGGTATGACTTGCGCGCTGATAATGGCGGGCATTATGATGATAATATTCGGAATAACAAAAGTCGGTGATTTAATTCATTATGTTCCGTATCCAATAACTGCAGGATTTACAGCAGGTATAGGACTATCGATTATTGTCTCACAATTAAGTGCGTTTTTAGGATTACATTTAGAGAAAGCGCCGACTAATTTTGTTGAAAGATTGTCTTGTTGCTTTGAAAATATTGATACTATGAATTTTTATTCATTTGGATTGGCAGCATTTTCTCTTGTATTACTTATAATAATACAAAAATATAAACCTAAACTTCCCGGATATTTTTTGGTACTGATTATATCTGTCTTATATTCAATGGCATTCGGAGATAAAGGAATAGAAACAATAGGTAGCAAATTTGGTGATATATCAAATAATAGTCTGATAAATTTTTCAGTGCCGCAAGATCTTTTTTCCTTCACTAATTTAAGAAATCTTTTTTCATCGGCGTTTGCTATCGCCTTTTTGGGAAGCTTAGAGAGTTTACTCGGAGCTGTTATATCAGATAATTTATCCGGACAAAAACACCGATCAAATATGGAATTGGTAGGACAAGGATTAGCAAATCTCGGATCCGCATTTTTTGGAGGCATACCGGCAACCTGTGCTCTTGGAACAACTTCTCTGAACGTAAAAGTGGGTGCGAAAAGTCCGATCGCCGGTCTGTTTAACGTACTTTTTTTGGTGTTGTTTGTTATTTGCCTCGGACAGTTTATAAAAATTGTGCCGTTATCTGCTCTTGCTGCAATGCTGATATACACCGCTTGGAATATGGCATCATTCAAGAAAAATAAATATATATTGCTTGCCCCGAAAAGCGATAGTTCCGTTTTTATTGCGACTATATTAATAACGTTGCTCGTAGATATAGTTGCTGCTGTAGAGATAGGTATTGTTCTGTCGGCTCTTTTGTTTATTAGAAGGTCAGTAGAAACAACAACCGCCGAGATATTTTCAAAAACTGTTGTAGATAATGATAAATCAGAAAAAGCGTGCGAATGTGTAAGAATTTGCGGACATTTGTTTTTCGGAGCGGCTCCTATATTAAACAACGCCTTGAAAGCTCTTCCAAAGACACATGAGGGGATCTATATTGATATGCAAGAAGTGCCATTTGTGGATGTCTCAGGTGCAAAAGTACTGAAAGATTTTGTTTCGGAACTGAAAAACAAGAATATACGAGTTATTATAGGCGGATTAAATAAGCGAACTCTCAAAGCACTCAAAAAGATGGATCTTAATCACGAATTACAAGATTGTATGCTTGAAAATTAGAAAAAACATTTTTTTTGTACTTGACAGTAAAAAAACAAAGCATATATTATTTAACTAATATTTCTTAATGGAGAAAAATAATGGGCAATTTTAGTAAAATAATAGGTGTCGCAGTATCAGTTTTCAGTATTGTAAGTTGTTTTTCTATGGATACAGATACGATGGATACAGGTACAGAAGAAAGCCAAGTGTCCTTTCACATGAGACGGCTCGAGATAGTGCAAACTGCAGTCAATGGAATGTTTGCAAAAGTAAATACTAAACACGGTGGAGTTCATTCTATTTGGGAAGGGCGTTCAGGAATATTTTATCATCCAACGTGTACTCTGAACGAACTCCAACTGATTCACAGTGATTGTACAGATCATTATCATACTTTTGTAGATATAGGAGGAGGATTTGGAGCGACCTCGAAAAAGGTAATATGTGATTTAATTGAACATCAGAAAAAATATCCTGAAAGTTCGGAAAACATTTACAGTTTTTTTAATGTGACCGGGGAACCAATAAGCATAGATAACCTAGTCGTAAAAAAATGTTTTCCACTTCCCAGTAGTATACGTTTTTACAACATAGACAGCTGTAAGATAGAGAACCTAGAACAAGACCCCCAGATTTAAAGACATAATAGGAAATGTAGATTTTGTTGCTTCTAATAACACATTAATGCATACAGTCGATTCTATTGGCACGGTTAGCCAAATGTATGATCTTTTAAAATGTGAAGGTATTCTCGCTACAAACACATTTGATGTTTTCGATAAAAGAACAATAATGATATCAAGATATAATTCTGACAAATATACACCAAGATCAATTTTAGCATTTTTAGAACAAACAAAAGAACCTTTTCTGTATTATCCACCATATGGGACATTTTGTGAGAGTGGGATGATTATTATCAAACGAACAAAAGACACTCCTTTGCAACTATCATCGGTACAATATACAGATACGATACATGAACAAATGTACGAAGGTGGATATACAGAACAAAGAGCAGTATATTGGGGAGTACGTACACTTCATGATGTTAAGGAACATACTGTTTATCTTAATGATCCAACATTTTTAGATGAGTTAAGAAAAAAGGAAGCATTTTTGGAAGGTTCTCCTTTTTTGAAAGGAACTCCTGTGCCGGTACAAGATACTGGAGGAACAACAGGTCTTTTTAAATTGGTAGAAGAAGGTAAATCAAAAGAATAGATAGATATAAATATAAAATGATAAAAATATCATTTAATAGACTGCAAATTTCTTGTGATATAACGATATAAATAATCGATATAAAGAGTGCCTGTTTACAGAATATCAAGCTAAGAAATCAGCAAAAAATAACATATTGTTTTTTATTTGAAATAAAAGTTGATTATCTTTTAGAAATAATTTACACTCTCCTCTATAAGAAAAGTGAAAATCGTGTAATATACGATATATGCCTTTTTTATTGTTGTAGTATTAGTATTTAGAGTAAGGAGTTATGTCAATGGTTGCGGTTTCAAACGAAAAGAACGCCGATGGCGATTTCAAAGGGTTCAAGGTACCTAATATCGATATGAATGCATTAGTGGATTCATATAAGAAAAATTTGGAAATTCTTGGACTAATTAATAAAATGTCTATTGAAGTATTCAATGGGATTGCAAAACTTCAAACGACATTCGTAAAGCAGATGGTTTCTGATATGGGTGGCATTGTTGAGAAAAGCACAAAACCAACAGAAGCGTTGTCAGAATTCTCAAGAGTAATGCGTGATAGTGCTGTAAAAGCAATAGGAAATGGTAAGCAAATTACTGATTTGATAACCACAGCTAGCAATGATATTACAAGTGCTGCTACAAAAAGAATAAAAGAGTCTATTGAAGAAACAAAGGCTGCAGTAAATAGCAAAAAGTAATAAAATCATATTTCATAGTTTAGTTCTCCGCCGATGTGATTATTTTTTGATCGCATCGGTTTTTTTATTACATGATTAGTTATATTACCTAATTGTATTAGTAGTGTATTAGAGTTCTTACGAAGATCATTTTTGCTCTTTTTTGCTCCTGAATTTTCGCTTCTGAAAATCAAAAATTTCAAAATGCAGTTTTCAACTTTCACAAGAACTATATTGCGTATATTGATCAATCTTCTAATAATAGATATATTTCGAAAATCGAAAATGACATGATATATCATATAATTAATATACAAATTCGGGGGGAGGTAATATTATAAATATCCAAGAATTACTTTTGTAAGATATCTAATGCAACTCAACTAATTTTTCGGCAGATGTCCATAAAATTGCTGTTCTTATCTTGGTATTCATATCAAACACTTTGCTTACAGATTGTTTATATCTTTTCAATTGTTCTACATAAACATGAGGAATATTTTCCTGATAAGAACCTGTCTTAAAATCGATTATCCAAATATCATTATCTAAAAACGCAATTTTATCTACCCTATTTT
This sequence comes from uncultured Alphaproteobacteria bacterium, assembly GCA_905233775.1. Taxonomy (GTDB): domain Bacteria; phylum Pseudomonadota; class Alphaproteobacteria; order UBA3830; family UBA3830; genus BNWE01. Next base: position 4,816 of record CAJOEB010000035.1, read on the forward strand.
CTTTATTTTCGTCATCAATAAAAGATACTTCCGAAAGCGCTTTATTATCGAAAATGAATGCGAAATTTTTATTGTTCAGAATTCGGATTGCCTCATTTTTTGCATTGGTTTTCAGTAAATCTGATATATCAAATCGATCTATAAGTGTATCAGCGATTGTATCGTATAATGAAGCATCATATTTTGGTAATTCACTCAACAGAAAATGTACACAATTTCCATATATTGTGGACTCATTTTGAAATAATTCTTCCTCGGTAACATAAGAAGGTAATTCTAATTTTTTATAAAACCATTCCGGAAGAATGTTTTCAGTTTTCTTTGGCTTTTCTGATTTCTGCTTATTATCGGAATTATTAGCAACTGAAAACTCTCCAAATCTTAAAATTTTTTGATCACCGACATTAATTTCTTCAAATTTATTTGTGTTCATTTCTCTTTTTATAAGATCATACCAACAGTTACTCTGTCTGTTCTTTCGCGCTTGTCCGAGGACACAAACATAATCTTCTGCACGAGTTAAAGCGACATACAATCTTCGTCGTGATTCATCTAATTCATATTTGCTGTAATTATTGTATATATCTTCCATAGCTGATGTTCTCATATTTGCGGACATATTCCATAACAAAATACCATCATCAGTTTGCAATATTTTATCATTTTTGATTTTATAAAAATGAGTATCAGCCAATATCACAAATGGCGCTTGTAATCCCTTTGACGCATGTACAGTCATCAATCTAACACAATTTTCGTCAGTGAAAGAATCGTGTTTTATCTCAATATCTCCACCAAATTTTGTAAACCATTGTAAGAAACTCTGTAATGATGGTGTATTTTCTTTTTCATATGACATTATAATATCGAAAAAATCGTAAAGCGTTTCTAAACACTTGGTTCCAAGCCTAGCTATAAATTTTTCTTTAATACCATTTGCTAAAATTGTTGCAAAAAAATCATATGCAGATGAAAAAACAGCCTGACCTATAAAATCATCAAGAATTTTTAAATCATATTTTCCGGATAACTCAACATTGGCAAGAGCAAACTCCCATAGACTTTTATTCTCTCGTCCCAAACATAAATGCATCAATTCATCTTCTGATATTCCGACTATTGGCGATTTTAATACTCGCGCACAAAGTAGATTATCTAATGGAAAAACAGCAAATTGAGCGAACGTAATAAGATCTTCGACAATTATTTGATCTTTTAACAATATTCTATCTATTCCGGATACTGCGATATTTCGTTTGCGCAATGATTTTATAATTTCCCACATTGCTTTTACATCGCGTCGTTGAAACAAAACCATAAAATCAGATGCTAACGCCGAACGATTTTTTGATTCAACATAAATATGGGAATTAATTGCACTTTTTATGAAATCAGCTACATATTCTGCAAGATTTTTTTCTGCTGTTATAGGTGGTTCGGAAATGGAAACGCCGTTTGTATTTGAGGTATCATCATTTTCGGTTACATTGTCATTATTATCACCATCATTTTCTTTTTCACCTTCAAACAGATCTACAATATCAATTATTCCTGAATTCTCTGCACGATTTGTATAATGTTTTGTTGTTTTAAAAATATCATCGACGAATGATAAAATATTTCCTGTTGATCTGTATGACTTATTTAAATCTATGTTATGAAACTTCTGACCGCTTGCAATAGAGCGTTTTTCAAAGTTATCGTGCATTTTTTTGAAAATTTGTACATCTGCTCCCTGAAATGAATATATCGATTGTTTTTCATCTCCAACAATAAAAACTGTTTTTGATGAGCCGTAATTCGCAAAAAATTCATCTGTTATGGTGCTGATTACTTCCCATTGCTCCGGACTTGTATCTTGAGCTTCATCTAATAGCAAATGATCTATACTGTTATCGATTTTATACATTACCCATTCAATATTATTGAGTAATCCTGAAGTCATAGATATAACATCATCAAAATCTATGCAGTGATTGAAGCGTTTCAATTCGTTGAATTCATCTACAATTTTTCTTATTACGGAAAACAATGCGATATTAGCTGATGCTGAAACATAATTATTGCGCATATTGCAAAATTCAACAGCTTTTTGCGCGACTGAAACCATTTTTTCCTGCAAATTCGGATATTTATTTGATAATGTGCTGGTGCATAACCTGCCGCGAATTTTATCTCCGGTCATAAACGCATTTATAAAATCTCCAGATGGATTTTTAGCATTTTCCAAAAGAATATTTGCTTTTTTTATATCTTCAGCGGAACCCAGAAACAAAACATCAGCAAGATCTTGGAATATTTGAGTATGCTGACCATTAAACAGTTGATCAATTAGTGTAATATCAAGATTTTTTGAAAAAAGATTGGTTTTATCATTTATTTGAAAAAAATCGCAATAAAGAGATTCGAAATCATCAAATTTTGAAAGAAATTTTTGAATTTTCAAGATATTCTTATCAAAAAATTCACTTAAATCCGTTGTAAAGTTTGCGATATATTCACAAAATCGTCGACAATCTTCTCTGAAAATTACTTTTTCTATCGCCTGATTTAACAATTTTTTCTTTTGATAATCATCGCACAAAGTTATTCCCGGCAGCAATCCTGTTTCGATAGGAAATTTTTTTAAAATTCCGAAACAAAAACTATGGATTGTCTGAATTTGTACCCATTCTGATGAAATCAAACTTTTTTCATACAACGTTTTTGCAAATATGATTTATCAAATCCTAATTCACTTAATGCATCAGTTAATTCTGTATCTGACATTAGCGAAAAACTTTGCGCCTTTGCCGAAAGCCTGTTGAGCATTTCTGTTGCTGCTGCCTTTGTATATGTCAGACATAAAATTTTCGCAGGATCTACACGGTTTAATAGCAAAGCAATTACTCTGTCTATCAAGCTTTTTGTCTTGCCGGTACCAGCAGAAGCAGAAATCCAAACAGATGCGCCAACGTCTTTTATCTCATTAAGCATCAAGCCACTCCTTCACTCTTGCAAGATGCATATAGCTGTCGTTGTATTTATCGCTGATATTTACGCGAAATGGAGCGCAAGCAATATTATAGTGTTCTATAAGATCAATAATGTTATTTATGGTTTTTTCTATCAACTGATTTGTTGAATTGCAATCTGATGTAATTATTGTTTTTTCACAATTTTTCCTT